>JABSRG010000006.1 GCA_013215165.1 Opitutales bacterium
AAACCTCCACAAATTAACCAGAAGACAAATCACCCAACAACGAATCAAAACTGACAACCGGAAATCAGGACTTCACATTCCGCGTCATTTCTGCATCTTCCGCGGCCAAGACCTCATCTCTTTCTGGGAACGCCGAGCCCCAGCTCGGCCTGATGAATTCGAATAAATTCGCGGACCAAAAGATCACAAAAGTTGCGTTACTATTTTTTTACAAAAACGCTTGACCTGCTTTATCGAGAACGCTTTCTCGCTAAATAATCCACCAAACTTTGTTCCATAATTCCATTCCACCAACTTTTACGAAATATGTTTTCCCCAGAACGAGCCACTCCGGCACCCTATGTCGCGGATACCTCAACGAAACTATCCCCTCCCGTTCAAAAAACCGGTCCAGTTCATCCCTCAACGACCCAGTAAACACGTTGTCACGTCAGGTCTATGCATGCTCACAGACACGATCTATTCAGCACCCACCTTTACAGCCTAGGTAGAAGACATTCGCGCTCATTCGCGTCCATTAGCGGACCACATCGAAATCAATAATTCCGCTTCCATTCCGCACCTTCTGCGGCAAAAACACACTTTCTCTCCGGGAACGCCGAGCCCCAGCTCGGCATTCTAAATCACCAGCACTAATTACAACTATCATCTCTCTAATCGCCTCTGCGCCATAGCGTCTCCGCGAAATATAAATTCCTATCAATGAAGAGCCTCATTCGATCTATCCTCCTGTTTTGTTCTGTTGTAACCTTACAGGCTAACAATACTTATCCATTCCCAAGTTCAGGCAATGTGGGGATTGGAACGACTTCACCTTCATCATCATTAGAGGTTGTTGGGAACATTGAATTCAATTTAGGAGCGCTCATTGCTAATAATGGAGGCTCAACAAACCTAGACTATATTCGTTATGATGACGGAGCCTCTGGAGGTACGGGAGGGACATGGTATTTTGTCGCAGATGCGGCGGATACCGCACAAGGAAATGCAACTCTGAGCGGGGGGAGAATTACAATGAATACTCTCGGTGCGCTGAATACAATTACTGGCAACTTAGCTATAGGGGACTCACAGAGTGAGATGGACTCTTATAGTTTCTTTATCCGAGAATCAAGTGATTCTAAAGCTATGAAAATTTTTACGGGCAACGGTAATGATGATGTGGGTAAGGATTTTGTGATTCAGTCATATCAACCATCAATTACCTTTGTTGATAGAAGTAATTCTTCAGGTATGGCTTCTATTAGTTTTGATACCAACTCGATTCATTTTTCTGACTTCAATGGCATCGGAAATATTAGTCAAAAAATGACGATTAACACTCAATCTGGCAACGTCGGCATTGGCACCGCCAACCCAAAAGAAAAACTACAGGTCGGCAACGGCTTTGTATTTCACGATGGCGGTAACAAAGTAATCGGATTACAAACATATTATGAAGGAGGTGCTTGGAAAAATTTGTCCAGCGCGAGACCCACATCTGTTTCTGGTGATGCCGCAGGGCATTTAGTTTTTTCTACAGGTTCAGGAACCTCGGTAGGCGGAGCTTCGAACCTAACGAAGCGCATGATAATTCGTAATTCCGGCAACGTCGGAATTGGAACACTGGGGCCTACTCACAAGCTCTCCGTCAACGGCACTATCCGCGCCAAAGAAGTCATCGTCGAATCCGGCTGGTCTGACTACGTCTTTAAAGACGACTACCGCCTCGCCCCGCTCGCCGAAGTCGAAGCCCACATCACCGCCCACGGCCACCTCCCTGGCATCCCCTCCGCCAACGAGATCGAACAAAACGGCGCCAAGCTCTCCGAACTCGTCACCCTCCAAATGGCCAAAATCGAAGAGCTCACCCTCCACCTGATCGAAAAGGAAAAGCTTATCGAAGAACAAGCCGCGGAAATCATTCTCAAGAGCTCTCGGCCATTTTTGACCGCCTCGAAGCCCTCGAAAACTAACCGCATCGAAACAAAAAATTTCCGCGTTCATTCTGCGCTTTCTGCGGCAAAGATACACTTTCTTCCCAGGACCGCCGAGCCCCAGCTCGGCTCCCCAAATCGCCGATACTAATTTCAACCTGCATTCCTCCAAACACCTCAGCGCCACTACGTCTCCGCGCGAATTATAAATTCCTACCGATGAAAAACCCTATCAGATACCTCCTTCTGTTTTGCTCAGCAATCACTGTACAGGCTAGTAACATATTTCCGAGTTCGGGAAATGTCGGGATCGGGGTGAGTTCTCCATAGGAAAAACTACACGTAAACGGAGCATCTTACCTAAGGGGCAATGTTAAGATTTTTGCTAATGAGGGGATAGGGAATGACGGAACGGCATATTTACAGGCTCGAGACAACTCGGGTGCGAGTGATATTGGGATGCAGTTCAGAACCCAGGAGAATGGCAATTACATCAATGTTCTTCGACTGTCGTATGATGGTGACGTCGGTATAGGCACATCAAATCCAAGGAGGAAACTTCATGTCGCAGGCAATACTTATTTACGAGGGCATATGTCTCTTTATGCGTATGAGGGGGATGGGCAAAGTGGAACCTCCTACATCCAAGCTCGAGATGATTCAGGTAACAGTAGTATTTCAATACAGCTTCGAACTCAGGAGAATGGAAGCTATCGGAATGTTATGCGATTAAATGCGAACGGTTATGTAGGCATTGGAACAGGATTGCCTACAAAGAAACTTCACGTCGCTGGAGATACACAATCTCACAAGCTCACCCTGATATCATCCCAAGACGTATCTAAATCTAACAAAAACGGAACGCTGATGATCGGAGATGTAAATGGCATTAACGTGTCTCTAGATAACAATGAAATCATGGCGCGCAATGGGGTGAACAATACGACCCTTCATTTAAACGCCGAGGGTGGCAATATTAGGATGGGAAATACTGATACAAAAGTCGGCATAGGTACCTCGACTCCAGACTACCCTCTCGACGTCAACGGCACCATCCGCGCCAAGGAAGTCATCGTCGAATCCGGCTGGTCCGACTACGTTTTTGAAGACACCGCCTCGCACCGCTCGCCGAAGTCGAAGCCCACATCACTGCCCACGGCCACCTCCCCGGCATCCCCTCCGCCACTGAGATCGAGCAAAACGGCGCCAAACTCTCCGAACTCGTCACCCTCCAAATGGCCAAAATCGAAGAACTTACCCTGCACCTCATCGAAAAGGAAAAGCAGCTCTCATCAGCCAATGAACGGATCGAAGAACAGTCTGCGATCCTTAGCTCCGTGCTCACGAGATTAGCCGAAATCGAATCTAATGATTAGAGGACAAAAAAGGGACGGAATTATAAATGTAGACATTTCCCCGATTTTTTGATCTTTTTCTGAAGTATGCGAACACGACGAATTTATGGCGCGTCTGAGAGTGCGGTGTATCACTGCATGACGCGGACGGTGAATGGTGAGTTTTTCTTTGAGGATCGGGAGAAGGAGATGATGCGGAAGATGTTGTGGCAGGTGGCTGGGTTTTCTGGGGTGGAGGTGTTGGCGTATGTGTTGATGTCGAATCATGTGCATGTGTTGGTGCGGGTGTGTAGTGCGGCGAAGGAGGTGTCGGATGGGGAGTTGGTGCGGCGGTATGCGCTGTTGTATCCTAAGCCGACGGATCACCAGCCAATGGATTTGGCGGTGCTGGAGGAGGCGTTGAAGACGAATTCTGACGAGGGACAGCGTATCCGTGCGGTGCTCCAAGCGCGGATGGGGGATGTGTCCGAATTTATGAAAACGCTGAAGCAGCGTTTCTCGATTTGGTTTAATCGCAGTCGTGGGCGTTATGGTCCAGTGTGGTGCGATCGGTTTAAAAGTACTGTTGTCGAAGATGATCCGGCGGTGCTGCGGACGGTGGCTGCCTATATCGACTTGAATCCGGTGCGAGCGAAGCTGGTGGATGATCCGAAGGATTATCGTTTCTGTGGCTATGCTGAGGCGCTGGCGGGACAGGGGCAGTTGCGAGCAGCTCTGTGCGCAATGACCCTGCACGATGATTTATCCAAGGCCTTTGCGCTGTACCGCACTGTGATCTTTGCGAAGGGGTTGGGTCCGAAACGCAATGGTGAAGGGGCCGGGATCAGCGATGAGGCTTTTCGTGAGGTGATGGACGCTGAGGGAGCGCTGCCTTTGCCCATGTTGCTCCGTGAACGCATTCGTTATTTTACTCAGGGCGCTGTGATCGGTTCGTCCCATTTCGTGGAGAAGCATATCCAAGACTGGACGGAACGTATCGGTGATCGTCGGAGGCGATTACCCAAGTCTATTGAGGGTGCAGCGATGGGCGGACTGACGAGTTTTAGAGATTTGCGAAATCAGTAGAGTTGAGATGGTGTTTCGCAAGAGTCATTGTTTACATAGAGGAAAGGGCCGAGCTGGAGCTCAGCGTTCCCAGTGAGAGCTGTTTCCAGATTTTAATGCCTTCGTTTTTTGGGCGTCGGGTCTTTTTAGAAAACCTGAAAATTTAAGCAGTTTTGATTCTTTGCACGTTTCTTTGAATCAACGTATCGCAATCCTTGGTGAACTCTGTGATGGAATTAGAAACCTTTTCATCGGATTGTGGGGACTTATTGAGTGAACGAAGTATATCCCAGGTGTCAGACAGCTCTCAACGGGCACAAAAAAACCAGTCCGTATCGCGCGGGACTGGTTTTAAAGGTCAGTCTGATAAATCGACTAACTTAAGCGGCAACAGCTTTCTTATCCTGTGCGAAAAGCACGACGATTCCGAAGAGCGGAGTCATCAAGAAAGATGCTGCGAAGTTACCCCAGAAGCCAAACTTGCGGTCACGACCGAAGTAAGCGACAGCACTCACGAGAGCGATGTAAGGGATAAGTAGGATGAGTTTGTTGAGGAGCATTGTCATAGGTTGTATCTGATTGATATGAATTTAGTTGGTGAATGGAAAAGTGAGTTCTAGATGGCCTTGGCCGCGTCCTTGAAGTCAGCAGCGATCTTTTTCCCTTCTTCGAAAAAGGCTGTGTAGTGTTCCTTTGCCTTGTCGGAGTCGAAGTTGATGAGTGTGCCGCCTGATTCAAAGTGATTAACAAAAATCCTGCCAATGGCATAGGTCGCTGCCCCTGCTGTGATCGGGACAGCAATCATTCCGGCCGCAGTACCAACGAATGGAATAAATTTGGCAGCACTGGCAGCGAGCGTGCGGCCTATAAAAGTGGTTCCTGCACCCGCGAGAAGACCGACGACAAGGCCTTTAATCATATCTTCTTTGAAAGGAACGCCGTATTTCTTGGCAAGATCTGCAACGAGCTTTACCTGGATTCCGGTGATGGCGGCGATGTCTATCCCGGGAACCGGAACTAATCCAGCGGCCATGGAGAGGATCACATTATCGTTTACGATTGTAACGCTGCTATCTTGTTCAGGTACTTTTGTAGCTGCCAGGGTAACTTTCTTTGCCTTCTTTGGGGCGGGTGCACTGCTTGCGGATGCTGATTTGGCTGTCATGATGTGAAAGGATTCGGTTGTGAATTGCTATGAGAAGACATTATTAGAAAATTAGAATCTAAAAACTTCTCAACCAAAATTTTTCCGTAAGTTGCTGATTTTCATTAATTTATTGGACCACCAAAGCTGGATTTATTTGAAATGAAACTCGCGCCCTTTGGTGGTCTTTTTTTTGAATCCCTAGTTTTACTTCATGGCAGTGTTTTAGATAATATCGGAAGACATATAAGTGCAGTATTGTATCGGATTTCAGCTAGACATACACACGGCAACGGTCGATTGTCCGGCCTGAGCTGAGCTATGATTGATCAACAACCAGAGAGTCTCGAGAAATTGGAGCCCGATGTGGTTTCGCCGAAGAAGCGTTGGGATGACCGTGTAATCGACATATGGAATTCCCAGAAGAGTAAGCTCGTTATCTTTTGGTTTTTGGCTGTGTTCTTCGTAGCCTATTTTTGGAACAATATCTTTATTTCTGTGCGCTCAGGAGAAGCTGGCGTTTTATGGCGTCGCATGACTTCACCTCTGGGTACAGTAAAAGGAACTGACCTAAAAAAGATCTACACAGAGGGCCTCAATATCATCTGGCCACTGGATAAAATGTATGTCTACGAGACGCGTGTCCAGGAACGGGAGACCAAGTTTTTCGCTCTTAGTAAGAATGGACTCCGCATCATGATCCATGCGTCAGTGCGTTTCCGGCCTAAGGTAGACAGCCTCCCATTGCTCCATAAAGAAGTCGGTCCCGAATACGTAGACAGGGTTGTGATCCCTGAGGTGCAATCTGCGATACGTCGTGTGATTGGCGCTTACAATCCTGATGAACTCTATGGATCCCAAGGGGGGATCATTAACAATATCGTATTGATCGCGGTGAGCGAAATAGGTGAGCGCTATATTCAGGTGGACGACTTACTGATTCGCGAAATTCGACTGCCGGCCGAGGTCGCGGCATCCATTGAGTCTAAACTCCGAGAAGAGCAACGCGCACTCGAATACGAGTTTCGTTTGCGACGGGAGACTCAGGAGGCTGAGCGAAAGCGCATCGAGGGTGAGGGAATTGCTAAATTTCAAGAGGCGATCACCGCTGGAATCACAGACGAGTTTCTCCGATTTAAGGGGATCGAAGCGACGCTCAAGCTCTCCGAATCACAGAACGCAAAGATTGTCCTCATCGGTGGAGAGGGTGGGTTGCCGCTTATACTGAACATGCCCGAGGATGGCCAAGATCCACAGACGGTGCTCGATAATATGAACCCCAACTACGACCGCAGTCCCAATTCACCAGAGGAACTGGACGCATCAGAGACGAATAATCTGACGGGTGACCCGGCTTCAGCTCCGTTGATGAAACAGTGATTTCTGCGGTCCGTGGTAAGGGTCGAGTCGATTGTGGCCAATCAGTAGGGTGTTGTGGCGAGCCGCCCAGACCAAGCCTGGGTTTACCTGGATTAGTGTGAGTTCCCCGCTTTTTCGAACGAAACAAGAACAAGCCCTCAAAATTGCCTTTTTGCCCCGTTTTGATGCCTGCCCTCCGGATAGCCTCGATTACGAACACATCAACGACAACGATCACGATTTACATCCAGAGTCACGTATCGTGCTGATGAGGTAGGGATGCTTCGCCAAAGTGGTTGTGTGTTTGGTGCCGAGACTCGTTGGCACCTGGTTGGAAACCAGCGCGCTTTTTGCCACATAGAGAGGATGTTTAGTCATTACATCGAGCTGGTTTTCTCTAACAAGTGTTCTGCGATAGCTTGATATGCTGGGAGTGAAGTCGGATCAATGTAGGCGTTCTTTGCCTGTGGGAAAGAGGCGAACCGGACGATGACCATCTCTGCGGTTGGGTCGATGTAGATCGTTTGTCCGTGCACGCCACGAGCTGCGTAGGCGCCATGCTTGTTGTGAAATAGCCACCACATCGACTTATAGCTTCCACCTTCCAGTGTTGTGTAGCTGGCCTTGGCGAACTCGGATTTATCGGCACCTGCTGTGATTGATTCGACCACAGAGGCGGGAAAAATTTGTTCTCCATTAAGTGCCCCTTTGTCCAACATCAATTGGCCGATTCTCCCCAAATCACGCAATCCAGCGCTGAGGCCACCCCCTGCGAACGGGGTTCCAATAGAGTCTACTGTCATATAAGCATCTTGTTCGGCACCCACTCTGCGCCAGATTCTATCGGATAACTGAGTCGCTACATCTTTCTGTGTGACTCTGGAAATAATCCAGCCGAGCGCGTCAGTATTGATGGTCTTGTATGCAAAAGCCTCACCATGTTCTCCATCTTTCCTCACCGTTTGTAGATATTCAAAATAGCTGCGAGGCCCCTCATAACCCTTGGGCTTTGGCAGTGGGTTGGCAGCTGCGCAGTATATCCAGATGTCGGCCTTGGGGTCGGAGTAATCCTCGCTATAGTCGAGCGACGTCGTCATATCCATCACTTCGCGCACGGTTGCATCACCGAAAGCGCTATCTGATAGCTCGGGTACGATGGACGAAACTCGGGCTTGATCGTCGAGTTTACCCTCGGCGACGAGTATTTCTGCGAGGAGCCCAGTCATCGATTTAGTCATCGACATGGCCCCATGCTTTCCGTCTTCACTGAGTGAGCCGAAATAGTCTTCATAGACGATCTTACCCTTGTGGAGAATAAGGATGCCGTCCGTGTAATTTGCTGACAACGACGCTTTCCAAGTCATTGGCTTGTCGCTGCCGAGGGGCTGAAATACCACTGCATCGATTGAAGGATCGAGGTGGACTTCAAATGGGATTGGAGCCCCGAGGCCCCGGCTCACTTGTTTGGTTGGGAGCAGTTCGCGAAAGTGAGAAACTGTCCATCGCAGTTTGGGAAAACTGAAGTAGTTCGAGTCGGGTTGTTCGATTATTTTGTCAGCAGGTGGAGGAAAGCCTTGCATCCAGCCCATAGTCTTAGGATCGGATTCTTCGGCTGTTAGGGGCGTGGTTTGCGCTGAAAGCGCGTAACAAAAAGCGCTTAAAAAAGCAGCTATATGTAGGGCGCACTTGGTTCCCTTAGTAGTTGATGACGACATTGATGAATCCTCCAGTCCAATTGGGTGCACCAGCGGCCACTGCTTCGATGCCATCTCCGGGCATTGAGATGCTGAAGCCGCTGGTCAGGTATGTGTTTCGGTTGATGATGCGGGTGTATTCTAGGAAAATATCATCTGACAGATGAGGTTCGGTGACTCCACTCACTACGCTGGAGACACCCGTTGAAAAATCCAGGCGTGTTGCTTGCCCAAACTGCACGGGACTCCGCAATTCATGGACGCGGACATGAGCATAGCGGAGGGTCAGGATGTCCTTCGGAGAGGGCGTAACGCGTATACTCAAGTTGTGTGATTGCACATTGGAATTAATGAAGACCATCGCCGACTTAGATCCGGTCGCCCATGCACTGGGGGAGCCATCGTAGTAGAGGGGGTCGAATCTTTCGAGTTCCGGTGTATCTGGGTCGTCTCCTGTAAATAACTGATAGGCGTAGGAGAGTGTTGGGCGCCACGGTGCCAGCATGCGCGTGTAGCTTATTTGGGCTTTTCCGCCCCAAGCTCTCACATCGTCCTCATTGTCCCACTGATAAGCTAAGTCGCCAGAATGAAAATTCTCCCGACAGTGCTTCGAAGCCATGGGCGTTGCCATAAACATTGACTGAGTTGAGTCCCTCGCGTGCTCCGTTGATAAATTCAGGTGGCCCAACGCCCCCCGTCGGAGCTTTCGGATACGGCGCTTCGGATCGAGTGACATGAATGAAGTTGATGCCTAGGTTGTTATTGCCGTCATCCCACCGCACATCGAACCCAGCTAATTCATTTTCTGAGTCATTGTCAGACGGTTCATTGGCGTCGATGTAGAATAAAGTGCTGGTGAGCTTTTGCCAGGAGGCCTTGAGAACACCGGCCATTTCCCATGCCTCGCGTGGACCAAATTTGAGAGCACCTCGAGTGAAGCCATCACTCCCTCCGTTTGTGATGAGCATCCGGTTTCCGATTTTAAGGACTTGGGGCCCCAAGGTGGTTTCGATTTCTAGCCCTGAGTCCGTCTTAGCTCTGATTCCTAAGTACCCCTCCTCAAGTGTAGTCCGGCCCGTATCACCCGTATCAAATGCATCGGTCCCGGCTGTGTAAGACGCAACGAACGAAAGCTTTCCAAAAAACTGCAGATCATCGCTGTGGGTCGTTTCAAAACTTACCCCGGGTTCAAGATAGAGCTCCAGCCATTGAGCATCGGCGTCAAAATCAGTGTTATTTGTAGCGTTCGCCGCAAGGTCCCAGAACAAATTTGTTTCAGCGACTGCATTGACCCCTGTTTGGATGTGCCCCCGAACTGTCCAATCGGAATGTTCATATAGCTCAATACCCTCATCGGCAGAGACCGAGACTACGATCATGAGCCATCCGATTAAGGCGCGTGATAGACTATGGATTTTTTGTGATACTCCCACTTCTCTCAAATTAGGAATTCTCGGGTTTAGACTTAACGTGCTTAGCCATCTTTATCTTCCGTTCTACGGATAGGAAACAGTATGCTCGATCAGTCAAATAAGGCCGTGCTTAAATCTGAATTTGATCGGCTCGTCATATCTCGATGCATCAGGGGTGGGCAAAAGTGCACGGAGATGCCATGATTTGTAGGGTGATCCCGAGAGCGATCGCCATCGGGTGGGTAACGTTTAGGCCAGGAATCCCGAACGCCTTCGATGACTTCACCCTACGCGGCCTGCTTCAGGATATGATGCGTCTCAACTTAACGAGTCCGGTTTGCTTCGTAAACGGGCATATACTTCGAAATAAGTGCGGTCATGTTTTTGATGCGTGTGTCGTCTGCCGGATGTGTTGAAAGCAACTCGGGTAGGGACGCGCCTCCTTGTGCGCGCATTTTCTCCCAGAAGGTGAGGGCCGCCTTTGGGTTGTAGCCCGCTAGAGCCATATAGTAGATACCGATTTCGTCGGCCTCGTTCTCATGGACGCGGCTGTAGGGTAAGATAGCCCCGACTGTGGAACCGATGCCATATGCTGTCATCAGCATGGCCTGTGTATCGTCTTCCATGTCGTCCGTTCCTGCATAGAGTAGGGCACCGAGTCCTGCTGCGATGAGTTGCTGGGACATACGTTCATTGGAGTGTCGTGCCGTTACGTGAGCGATTTCGTGCCCAATTACTGTCGCGAGCTCAGCGTCGGAATCCACCAGCTCAATGAGTCCGGTATAGACGCCCACCTTACCTCCAGCCATCGCAAACGCGTTTACCTCGTCGTTATCAAAAACAACAAACTCCCAATCGAAGTCGGGATAGTCATCCGCTATGGCCAATGAGATGCGCTTGCCGATTCGGTTCACTATAGCCAAGTGCTCCTTATTCTTCGAAATGGGTTCAGTGCGTTTCATGTCGTCGAAGGCTTGGAGCGACATCGCCACCAGTTGTGATTCTGGCATCAAATTGATCGCAGAGCGACCGGTCTCATTGACGGTGGTGCAACTCACCAGAGTGCAGATCAGAGCCAGGCTAGTAATATTGCGGGTAAAGCGGGTCATGGGAAAATTTCGATTTTTGACGGAATAGGCCTGTCGACTTAGGCCATCAAGACTGATTTGACTCTTGCAGACCACGGCGTGTCGCGGAAGTTCTTGATGAGGATGACGCAAATAGTAGCGCTGCATGGTTTCACGGGCTCGGGAGCAGACTTTGATGCGACCTGCTCTCTGCTTCGGGAGTATATCGAATGGCATGCGCCGGATCTGCCCGGGCATGGCAAAAATGCTGACCTGCGAGACTGCAATTTGGCAAAAACACTGGACTTACTCACAGTATATTTGGAAGAGCGAAAGCTTCATCGTCCTGCACTGCTGGGCTACTCCATGGGGGGCCGTATTGCGTTGCATTGGGCGCTGCGTAAACCTGAATTATTCAGCAAACTCATTCTCGTCAGCGCGAGTCCAGGGCTCGCTTCCGAGAAGGATCGGCATCAACGGCGGATCGCAGACGCCTGTTGGATTCAGAAGCTTAGAGAGGAGCCGCGCGATGCCTGGATCCGCTCCTGGACTAGTCAAAACGTCCTAAAAACCCAACAACATGCGCCCACGGAAGTCCTGGCCCCTATCCGTCAGCGGCAGATTCAGGCAGATGCTGAGGGTTGGATTGCAGCGATGGAGGGCCTGGGTAACGGGGTGCTTCCTTCACTTTGGGATGTGCTTGCCCAGATGCCATTGCACGTCGATCTAGTTGCGGGCGCATCTGATGAAAAATTCAAAAGCATCAATACCGAAATGGCGAAGTTGCTCCCAAGTTATTCACAAACAGTGATTCCGGACTGTGGCCATTCTCCGCACATAGAAAATCCGGAACGATTTGCGACGACACTGAGGGAGTGTATCGAACGCAGCGCTTAAACGGACGCTATTGCATTTCTTTCGCTTTCTGGCCCCTGGCCTGCACTGGAGAGCCGATGCGGCTTTCTTGGAAAATCTTTGATCTCGAAATGCGGGATCCATGGTCGATCGCCAGTCGACAAGGGGAGGGGGGCAAAGGACTAGATGTCACTCGAACTGTCTTTGTGCGTCTTCAGGACGCTCAAGGAAATATCGGCATCGGTGAGGCTTCGCCGGTTCCCTATTATGGAGAAAGCCCAGAGTCTATGGTGGCCATTTTCGCGAGACTCAAGACGGGTGATTGGGAGTTCGCTGATTGGGAGGTTATAGAGCGAGAATTAGAAAAAATTGATGGCCATTATGCAGCCAAATGTGCTTTGAACACTGCGTTACTCGACGGTGCGGCGCGTGCAGGCTCGAAGCCTCTAGATCAATATCTGAATCTGGCCCGTGCCGCGTCTGATTTAACTTCTTCCTTCACTATCGGTCTGGCTGAACCCGAGGTCATTGAGAGAAAGGTCCGCGATGCAGATGCTTATCCCCTCCTCAAACTCAAGGTGGGTCTCGAAACCGATTTCCAAAATCTTCAAGCCTTGCGAGCCGCAGCTCCCACTAAGCCCTTGCGGGTGGACGCAAACGAGGCCTGGAAAACGCGTGATGTCGCTCTTGCGAAAATCGAGGCCTTGGCGATTGACCCAAACATCCTCTGTGTCGAGCAACCAATGCCACGGAGTGCTTCCCCAGAAGACTGGATTTGGTTGCGTGAGCGCAGTCCGTTACCGCTCATGGCGGACGAGTCCTATCGCCAAGCGGGCGACATCGACCAAGTCCTGGGTGGTTTCGATTGGGTCAATGTCAAGCTCGTCAAAGCCGGAGGTCCTCATCAGGCCAAATTGGCCTTAGAAGAGGCTCGGGCCGCTGGGCTGAAGACGATGATGGGTTGTATGATCGAGTCGAGTTGGCTGATTTCAGCTGGGGTACGTCTTGCCGCACTTGCGGACGATCTAGACTTGGACGGCGCAGCCTTGGTTGGCAATGACCCTTTCCGTGGGGCTGCCATTCCCCATGGTATACTGGATACGGAATCATTAACTCACACTCCGGGCATCGGTGCGCAGCCCACCTCTCCAGGTTTTCTCGAAACAGGTTGGCATTATTGCGGCTGACCTCGTCTGAGTTGAAATCCCACCTACTACCTATCGAAGAACGTGGCCGCGTTCGTACGGAGCCGAAACGGTATGGCACCTCGGTGCGTGGATTGCCTCTTGAGGTGTGGATGCCGAATTCTGACGCGTGCGATATTCTCTTATTTGCTGCAATTCATGGTGAAGAACCTGAGACGACTGCCCTGCTTTCCAAAGCGTTACGCTCGCTGGCACAGCCATCAGAACGTTGTGCCGTGGTGCTTAACGCTAACCCGGATGGCGTTCTTTTGGGAACACGCGGGAATGCACGCGGAGTCGAGCTCAACCGGAATTTTCCCAGCGAGAGTTGGCAGTCAGATCCTGTGAAAACCCGTTGGTCTCCACGGGGCGAGCGCGTAGCCTTCTCGACAGGCGAACAGGCGGGATCAGAACCCGAAACACAGAGCCTCATCAACCTCATACTTCGCCTCCGGCCCCGCGTGGTCATCGCCCTACACAGTCCTCTCGGCTGCATCGATGACCCGGCTATGAGCCCGCTCGGGCATTGGTTGTCGGAACGCACTGGTCTCCCGCTCGTTCCCGATATTGGGTATCCCACGCCCGGTTCATTTGGGACCTGGGCGCGCGAACATGATGTCCATGCTATCACCTATGAATTTCCAGGGCAGTCAGTCTCGGCGCTCCAGCATGTGCACTTACCGATATTTATCGATCTGCTGTTTCACGGTCTCGATGTCCTAAAAGATCGACGGCGCGCATGATCCGACTCAAAGGCACTGGCTATCTGGGGCTGCAACATCACTCGAGCTACCAAAAAGCGGTCACTCAGGGCATGAGCCTGTTTGGGGTGAATAATCCTCAAAGTCGCAATAACCCGGGAGACTTTGCGCCTCTTGAAGCAGTTGAAGCGTCCTTGGTTGAAGACTGGAAAACTGACTGGGCTCGACTGCTGCCTAATGGATTTCTTGCGGGACTTGTGATGCGCGATATCGCCGATAAATCAGGTTGTTCCGTCTATGTCGATCCGCGCGGTCATCGATGTTATTCAAGGAACTCAGATGAGTTGCGACCTGAGCCCATGGGCGATTACTTTTTCCTAGTCGACGCAGCCGATCCGATGTCGGGTCACGCTCATTGGTTAACGGATCCAAACATGAATCAGGATCTCCGCGGGGCGGCATGGGTTGCCGTTGATATGTCACATGCTTTTGGGCTTTGGGAACCAGAAGTGTTTTGGAAACATTGGCCCATACCCTTGGAACGCACCTTTCTTTTTGGATCGCTGGGCAAAGCAACAGCGTTTCCGGCTGGATTTATTTTGGGGCCGAAGGGCTGGGAGCACCTGTTGACCCGGCATCCTGCATTCACCACCGCAGCGCCTCCGGCCAATGCCCACGCGCATGCTTATTTGGAAACTGCTCAATTGAAGGCCGAACTGCGCACCAGGTTGTGGCGCCATTGGGATACATTTGTCCAGAAATTGAGTTGGCCTTTACCCCGACCGCGCGCGCCCGTGGTGGACCTAGCTCTCGACTCAGAAGCTCACAGGCGGCTCATCGCCTCGGGAATCGAAATAGGCGCCTTGGCCTACCCGGACGCTTTAGGACCCCGACGCTATCGCGCAGCCTTCGATGCTAGCCTATCATCAGGTCAGTGGGACAAGATCGCCCAAGAATTTGGGAGCCTTAACATCAAGCCTCATCTACCAGAATACTAAAGCTTACCATACTTCCTAGGAACGCCGAGTGGGTATGACCAGAAGTGCCGGGTATATTTGTGTTTAGTAGGGTGATCGCGAGAGCGATTGCCTTCGTGCGGATCAAAGCTCAAGTCAAGCAATGGCTGTCGCCATCACTCTACGCTTCCAATCTGAACTCAAAATCACGTTTCCGTAGATCGGCTCATATCAGACAAAATAAGAAAAAATAGCAAAATAAGGGACGTAACAAAATAAGGGACGGGAATAAAAAAATAGACATCTCCCAAAATAGGTATTGCGGAAGAGATGGATTGCCTTGTGAGCCAGAGACATCACACGCCGAAGTATCTGAAGGGCGACGGATTCGGGGATTTGACGTGTTTCAATAATTTTCAAAGTTAGTTTTGATGCCCGTTTCAACTGTCCGCAATTTTTTGAAGTCTCGACGCTGTATATCTGTCACATACGTGCTTAGCGCGCTTGTTACATGGGGGCAGAACCCCCTGGAAGATCGAGATTTGCTCAGTCAGCCCGAGATTCGAGAAGTCTTTGATGCGCTGGAGCGCTATCAGCCACAGATTGTTTTCAGCCGGATTTCTAGAGATGACGCTGGGTCGGTGATTGGCATAGAGACCCACACATTTAATGTAGACCCCACGCGTTATTTCTATCCGGCAAGCACCGTTAAACTTCCGGCAGCGATTATTGCCCTGGAAAGGCTGGAGTCTGATCCAAAACTTAATGGAGTCGAAGCGACCACGCGATACCGGATGTTTGGCGAGGATTTAGAAATTGCCTACCCGAACCCAGAGCAGCGGGAAAGCAGCCTGCTTCGCGATATCGAGCGCGTGGCAGTTGCGAGTGACAATATGGCCTTCAATCGCCTTTTTGATTTTGTCGGTCCTGATGTGATCGAGGCGAGGCTATTGCAGGGAGAGCGTCCTCCCCAGCTGAGTCATCGCCTAGCGATTTCCCTGCCTTCTAAGCTCCAGCGTAGTTTGATGGGTTTTGAGTTTGAGGCGGGCGTCGGCAGCTTAGAGCCGCGTCAATTGGGGCCGGATACATTCGCACCCGAGGAGGCGTTGGGAATTGGTTACCGTTCACGTGGTGAACTTATACCTTCTCCATTTGCCGTGCATCGGCGTAATTTTATCAGCTTAGAGGCTCTGCATGATGCCTTGTTGGGTTTGGTGATCGAAGACGGTGAGGCGTTTGGCCTGAGCAGCTACAAATTGTCATCTGAGCACCGAAGTCTGCTCATTGAGCTCTTCTCGCGTCTGCCCCGGAACAGCCCGGAGTATGCTTCAGAGAACCTACCGGATAATTATGTTAAATATCTCATTTATGGTGACCAGCCTGAGGCTGTCATTCCCGATTCACTGACGATCATAAACAAAATAGGACAAGCTTATGGCTTCCTCAGCGACGTGGCGTATGTTTCGGATGCGGAGAGCGGGGTGGCGTTCGCCTTATCTGCGGTGGTATATGTGAACGCTAATGAGATTTTTAATGATAATGTCTATGAGTACGATACGATCGGCCTGCCATTCCTTGGAGCACTCGGGCGCGCAGTGTTGCGCTTTGAGCAGGGTCTTGCTTCCGGAAAGTAAGGCGAGTTTTCGATTATAGCGTGCGGCATTTTGGGTTTTATCGGTGGGCTTTTTTGCAATCTTAGGCGCTCGTTTGATCGTGGCGAGACAGCTGGGCGCCTCTACCGGCGAAGCCAGTTTTTCTCCGGATTAAATTCGGGTTAAAACTGGTGGATAGCATCTTTGAAAACAAGCCCAGCGGTGACGAAGCACCGCGCTCCAGACAGCCCGGTAATTGGAGGGGCACGCTTCGTCGTGACCCGTTGCCAAAGCGTCTCCGTTTGTTTTTTGATCGGCCTTAATAAATTACTATCGATTTGGTCTCTCGAATGGAATGTGGCCGCTGATGGTCGGCTGTCTGTCGACTGTTTCAAATCCACATCTTCGAATGACCGCCTGGGAGCGTTTGTTATTGGGATGAATATCGGCGAATAACAGTTTGAATCCGGCCTGATCCGCGAGTGGCAGAATAGCGCGCACTGCGTTGCTCATTATGCCCCGGTGATCGGCACTTGCCCAGTAGCCTATCTCTGCCCGTCTCAAATCTGCACTCTTGATGTCTAATGCTGCCGCGATGGATTTTTCAGAATTAGTCACTACGTAGACAAAGTGCGTGCTGTTTTGCCACCCGTCGGCTCCCCATTGGATCCACTCCCGAGCCATCGTCTGAGGATAAGGGACTCCGTTGCATAAGGATCTAAAACACCACTCATACACGAGATCTTCGTTACAAATTGCGGCGATTTGCTTAAGATTCCCATGACAAGGCTCCAGTCTATAAATCGGCTGCAAGAGGTAGTTCGCCCCTGTGATTGCATTCTCTATGACGAACGTCCTATCGAGATAGTCGTTGATGCACCTATTCATTTTCAGTGCCTTTGATCTTTGCGCGCGTGTCTTTGTCTATGGTTTCTCGGATCTCTAAAAATACTGGATGCGCCTCCATATATTTCTGTCCGTAGGTGAGGTTGAAGGCGTAATCGAAGTCGGGCGGATTGGCTCCTTGGTTGTGCTGAATGAGGGTTTCGATTTTATCTAACGCTTTGACGACTTTTGCCTCTTCCGAGGTGGCGTTGTCATAGTCATCCCAAAGTGTCAGTATCTCTTGCTTAAGCTCGCAGTTGAGGGGCTTGAGGAGTGTGAGCAGGTCTTCCCGCTCTTGGGTAGATTTGCCTCCTGCGTCGCTTTGTTCGGGTGCCGGGATGTCTCCGTTGATCGCTTCGCCTAGGTCGTGGATGACGCAGATTTTGAGTATTTTCCCAAAGTCTAGGTGAGTGAACTGATCTTCGAACATCATCGCCACCAGACAGAGTCGCCATGTGTGTGCGGCCGTGCTTTCAGCGCGTCCGTCTGTGGTGAATGCGGTCCTAAAAACACTCTTCAATTTTTCGGCTTCGCGAATGAAGCTGAGCCGGCTGTGGATTTCGGAAGCGTTCATGGTCAGAAACTGAAAGAGTGGGGCTGTAAGTGCTTAGACAAGTCAATACGTTCATCAGCCAGGCGAGTGAATACGTGTGTTACCAGATCTAAGGAAAATTGAATTTGAGCTCAGATTAGAAGCGTAGAGTGATGGCGAAAGCCATTGCCTGACTTTAGCTTTGATCCGCACGAAGGCAGTCGCTCTCGCGATCACCCTACTAAACATCAGTTTGTCGCGCACTGTCGGGGCGCTGGCCGTTGCTTCGAACCATACTGTAGGGTCGAGGCTCCAGAGAGCTTTATATATAACGGCAGTAGCCAAGGAGCGACAACCTTGTCACTATCTGATAACCCTCATCTTGGACGGCCATTTGACTTAGTTTTAGAGGGCCTCCGAAAGCTAACGGTCGGCCGTCATTTGATACTTTATTTCCCACGGGATACGCACATGGATATCATTCGTATTTTGCATCAAAGCATGGATATTGAGCGTCACTTTGACGATCTGTAGCGGTAATCTTTGTTAAGAAATCAATGTGCTGCTCACCATTTGCTGCCATGAGCCCCGAGTGTCTTGGATCTGTCTTTTGCTGCATACGAGTGCCTTGACCGAGATGATCGACCTTCGGCTATAAGCTCTGGGCGTTGCGCAAGCTGGTTCATTTTTTTGTTTGAGAGCCGCGGAAGGCGCAGAAATTCGCGGAAGTAGGCGTGTTTTTCTGGATTGAGGAGGTGGGGACGCTTTTCAAAGCGTTTGCTCTTGTGATATAGGTCTGCCACTTAGCGTATTACAAACAGACGCGTAGCGGTGACGAAGCACCGCGCTCCAGCGTGACCGATTAACGAAATAGTATCAGGCAGTGCAAGCGACTGAATTCCTTCGAATATTCAATGGTCTAAGACAAGCCACTGTCGCTCTCGGCTTCCATGCGTTTGATGTATTCGCTGACGTTGCATGAGAGCATGCGCAGGCCGGTTTTGCTGACTTCTAGGACCTTGTTGACGACGGGATCGAGGAAATCGCGGTCGTGAGAAACGAGGAGGATGGTGCCGTCGAACTCGCGAATCGCATCCTGCAGGACTTCCTTACTCTTAATGTCCAGGTGGTTGGTCGGTTCGTCGAGAATGATGAAATTTGCCGGTTTCATGAGCATTTTCGCCAAGGCTACTCGATTCCGTTCACCCCCTGAGAGGACTGAAACGGATTTAAAGTGATCGTCTCCGCTGAAGAGCATAGCTCCGAGAGCACCGCGCGGATTGGCATCTTTATTCGCAGATTCTATCGAACTTTCGACTTCTTGTAGGACGGTTTTGCTCGAGTCGAGTTCTTCGGCTTGCTGCTGCGCGAAATAGGCGATCACGGTATTGAGACCGACATCGATGGTGCCGTCGGTTAGGGGTTCCACGCCCGCAATGATACGAGCCAAGGTCGATTTACCTGCGCCGTTTACGCCGACTACGGCAATGCGGTCTCCTTTGTCAATGCGTAAGCTCAGGTCGCGGAATACCTCGTGGTCTTCATAGCATTTACGCACTTCATTGAGGATGACGACTTTCTGACTAGCTGGCGGGGGTGGGGCGAAACGAAACCAGATTTTCTTCTCTTCGCGCTCTGGTTTGATGACTTCGATTTTGTCGAGAGCTTTGATCCGGCTCTGGACCATGCCTGCTTTCTTCACGTTGCCACGAAAGCGATTGATGAGCTCCTTTTGGCGCGTGATTTCTTTCTTCTGGTTTTCGTAGGCTTTGCGCTGCTGTTCTAGACGAGCTTCGCGTTCGGTCTCGTAGAATGAATAGTTACCGGCATAGGAATTCAGTTTTCCAAATTTAACCTCAAATGTCTTGCTTGTGACGGCATCCAAGAAGGCTTTGTCGTGGGAAATGACCATCAGCGCGCCGGGGTAATTTGCTAGGTAGTGCTCGAGCCAATTTTGCGAAACGATATCGAGGTGATTGGTCGGCTCGTCGAGGAGAAGCAGGGATGGATTGGCGAGGAGCAGTTTGGCCAGGGCTATACGCATCTGCCAGCCTCCAGAGAACTCTTCTGTGTCGCGTTCGAAATCTTTTTCGTAAAAGCCGAGTCCGATAAGAATCCGCTCGATGCGGCTCTTCATCTTCTCAGGCTCGTAATTTTCGAGCTGCTGTTCGAGATCGCCGAGCATGTCGATGACGTCGTAATACTCCTCGGAATCCGGATCGAGCTCATACATTTTCTCCTCCGCCTCGGCGATTTGTTCTTTGAGCTCAAGGGCATCCCCAAAGGCGGTTTCGACTTCCTTGTAGAGGGTCTTGCCTTTGGCTGAAATTCCATCCTGTGGGAGGTAGCCGATTTTAACGGTCCCGGCTTTGTCGATTTCGCCGGTATCGACCTTCTGCTCGCCCATAAGCACTTTCAGGAGTGTGGATTTTCCAGTGCCGTTCGCGCCGACCAAAGCGATGCGGTCGCGCATGCTAATGTGAGCAGAGATTTCCTGGAAAAGGTAGCGTTCGCCAAAACGCAGGGTGAGGTCCTTGATGTCGATCATTGCGGTCAGTGAGATGGGCCGAAGGTAAAAGCGTAGCAGCTTAGGAGAAGCCTGTGCGCTTGCTAGAGAAAATGCAGGAAAATCGACGAATCGCTGTTGGCCGTCTGGCCCAGAATTATTCGGGAAGCTCTAGAGTCTGCTGACGCTCGTTCTCAGTGGAAGTGTTGAAGGCGTTTTTAATTTTTTCCAAATCCACGTGATCCATCACTAATTTCTGGATGATCGGGATTTTATCTACGTCGGTCGGCATGGTTTTGACGGTCATCTGGTTGATCTTCGAGGCGACGCTGTAAGACTCATCACTGCTGAGCACCACAGGTATTTTGGTCTTTGAAATCATGTCGACCAATTTGGGATGCGGCAGGATGTTGCGTGTCAGGATGATGCCGGAAAGTTTTTTCCCATCGGATACCGCGGCTGTAGCGATGGCTGAAAGAATGATGTCCTCACGGTCGCCGGGAGTAATGATCAGCACGCCAGGCTGTATGTAGTCCACAATGCCCTTCGCAGTCATCGCTCCGATAACCACACGGTGGACCCGTTCGCTGGTTCCCTTGGCTCGGCCATTGAGCCAGCGCCCGCCAATCTCTTCGACTATTTGAGATAAATTGGGAGCACCCAACGCCTTTTGAACGGGCATGACGCCGAGTAGGGGAACTCCCAGGCGCTTTAGTCCGAGTTCTGCGTAATCGCGGACCATCTCGACTTTGTCAGGAAGCACTTTGTTTAGAATCGCGCCAATGACTTCGACTCCCTCTTTGTCGAAAAGGGCTTTGTTGAGTGCGATCTCATCAACGGGTCGTCCAATGCCTCCCTGGGCGACGATGATCGCCTTTGCGCCGAGTACTTTGGCCGCCTTGGCATTGCTAAAATCAAACACTGAGCCCACGCCTGCATGGCCTGTGCCCTCAACAATCACATAGTCTTTTTCGTAGGATGCCCGGTCGAAACCCCGACAAATGCGATCGACCATCAAGTCGTAGTTGGATTCTGGATCATTGAGGTAGCGTCGCGTAAAGGAGCCATCGACGGCTACGGGGCTCATAGCCTCGATTGGTACTTTGGGGTCGAATACCGTGTCGAAGAGCACCGAGTCTTCGTCTACCTTGAAGCCTTCGACTTCAATGAAGCGTTGGCCTACGGGCTTGATGAAGCCGATATGTTCGGTCATCGAGCGCATGGCTCCGAAGAGTCCCAGGCAGGTGGTCGTTTTGCCGTCATTCATGCGCGTGGCGGCAACGAAGATCCTCTTAGTCGTGCTGTTGCGCGGGGCCGAGAGGAGGCCATCGACAACATCGTTCTCGAAGGGGGCGCGCGTCAACTGGTCGATGGGGCGCTTCTTGCGTCGTCGGTCGCGATTACTGGGCATGGTCTCGTGTCGGATGGAGCAGTTGCTGGTCGATCGCTTGGCATCCTACGACGACAGCAGTGCCGAAAATGTCATGTGCATTGGCGCCCCGGGAAATTTCGGCCGCGGGCTTCGATAATCCTGTGAGGACCGGTCCGTAAGTGCGGCAGCGAGCGATCGTTTGGATCATCTTGATGGCGATGTTCCCTGCGTTGAGGCTTGGGAAAATGAGTACGTTTGCTTTGCCGGCTACCGAGCTTTGGATGCCTTTGGCTTCGGCGACGTGTGGGTTCAGTGCAGCGTCCACTTGCAGTTCACCATCGACGTCGAAGTCGAAAAATAATTTCCGCGCTTTCTCGTGACAGAGATCAGTTGCCGCCTTCATGCGCATGATCGCGGGGACCCTGGAGTTGGAGCTTTTCGAAGAAAAAGCTAACATGGCAACGCGCGGACGTTCGTTGGTGATGTGATAACAAATCCCCGCGGCGGTCAGCGCGAGATCGGCGATTTGTTTCTCATCTGGTTGCGGTATGACTGCGCAATCCCCTAGGAACAGGGTTCCATTGATGCCCAAAGTGCTGTCGTCCAAATCGAGGATTTGCACAGACGATACGGTATCGACTTCCTTTTGGAGCGGTATGATACGGAGGAGTGGACGAATCGCGCTTGAGGCTGATGCCGTTGCTCCTGAAACGAGGGCAGAGGCTTGCCCGGTGGCGAGCATCATCGTCGCAAAGTAATTGTTATTGAGCAGGTAGTCCTCTGCCTCTTTTGCCTTCAGGTTCGAAAACCGCTGAAGGCCGCGAAATTTACCAGCGAGGTGTTCCATTTCATCGCTGCGTGACGGTTCGATGATGCGAATGTGCTCCAGGCTGATTCCAAGCGCTGCCGCCTTGGCTTTTATTTCAGTACGGTCTCCGAGCAAAATCGGCACGCCGAGGTTATTTTTGGCAAATTCTCTGGCTGCCTGCAGGATCCGTGGATCTCCGCCTTCGGGGAAGACAATCCGCTTGGGGTGGCTGCGGAGTCGTTCCATGAGTCGTTCAAGTAGAGCCATATAGGAAGTAGCTTTGTCGTTGCTTATGCTTTGGGAACAGCGACCATCCGGTCGCTTCCGGGTAATAAAAATTTGTATCGGATGCTGTGTTTATCGACAGTGGACAACAAGAACAAAGTAAAGAACCTCCTCGTCGTTGGCGGATCGACCTTGTTGTCACGGCTGCTTGGGTTGCTTCGGGACGTTTTGGTTTATGCCGCTCTGGGTACGAGTGTCTATAATTCTGCCTTCATTTTGGCATTCACGCTGCCCAATCTGTTTCGCCGTTTATTTGGCGAAGGTGCGCTCACGTCTGCCCTGATACCGGTGCTCGCGCAGGCATCGAGCGGCGAGCGTGAGCGCCAAAAGCCGCGTATCTTCGACCAGGTATTAACGCGGCTTGTTCTGGGCTTGGGAGCAATGATGCTGATTCTGATGGCTGTCTTTGCTGTATGTTCAATGGTTGGCGTGGGGAGCGAACGCTGGCAGATGGGGGCACGGTATGGGGTCTGGCTTGCCCCTTATATGCTTCTCGTCTGCGTCACCGCGGTAATGGCGGCAGCACTCAACCTACTGGGTCGTTTTTATGCATCTTCGCTCTCTCCGGTTTGGCTGAATTTGGCAATGATCGCAGCCGCTTGTTTGCCTCTGCTCATGGAAGATATGAGTCTGCATATGCGGGTGATTTGGCTCTGTTGGGCGGTGCTGTTGGGAGGGGTGGTGCAAGTAGGCTTAGTCTGGGTGGGGCTGAACCGCTGTGGCTGGCGGCCCAGCTGGGATACGGGAACTTCGGTTGAGCTGAGCCGTGTCGCGTCGCTCTTGATTCCTGGGTTGAGTGCGGCGTCGATTCTTCAGGTGAATATTCTCCTAACCCGTTTGTTCGCAAATAGTATCGATGACGGTGCTGTGGCAGTGCTGTATCTGGCGAGTCGTTTTATGGAGCTTCCCCTGGGCCTCTTCGCGATTGCGATATCGACCGTATTTTTCCCCTTGATGTCCAAGGCATTAGCCGCGGGAAACCGGGTGGAGATGTCGCATGCCTGCTTTCAGGGTTTACGCTGGATATGTTTGATGACGCTGCCCAGTGCAGTCGGGCTCTGGATTTATCAAAGAGAGATTGTTGATGCCTTGTTCCGGTATGGTGTGTTTGATGGTGAGGCATTGACGCTGACTGCCCCTATTGTGGGGATCTATGCTTTGTCCATCCCGGCTTATGCTGCAGTGTCTTACTTCACGCGGGCCTTGCATGCCCAAGAAGACATGAAGGGGCCGATGCAGATTTCTGGGATTAATCTCCTATTGAATGCAGCGTTTTGTTTAGTGGGGATCGCGTTGGGCGGTTTAGCCGGATTGGCTTTGGGAAATGTTGCTGCCGCGTGGGTTCAGTGCCTGCTTCTGGGGGTGCGTTTATTTCGCGTTTCTGGCGGAGGTATGGTTGTTCCTCAAGGATTTGTTATGGACCTCTTCAAAATCCTTATTAGTGCATGCCTGATGGGGTTAGGCTGCATGCTGGGTCTCATATGGGTATCAGGGTTTGGTCTATCAGAGAAATCGACTTCATTGTTGATCGTGGGACTGGGCATACCTTTGGCTATCGCTGGGTATTTTGGCGCATTGTTGATGCTTCGGCAGCGTGATGTCTGCTCCTTACTGGTGCGTCTTTTTCAGCGAGTGAATCCTCATGCTTAAGAAATTCATAAATTCTAACAGTTTCCTCATTGGTGTCTGCGTGTCTGTTTCGCTCGCCTGGTTACTGCCGCAGCTTGGCTCTTCTGGAGGGTTGTTGTGGTCGGAGATTACGACCAAGTTGGGCGTTTTCGTGATTTTTATCATTCAGGGTCTGACGCTGCCAACCAATGAGCTCCGCGACGGCCTGTTTCAGTGGCGGCTGCACCTCTTTTGTCAGGGGAGTAATTACCTGCTCTTGCCCCTACTGGGTATCGCTGTGCTAGCTTTGACAGAAATATTTGGCAGTGTCCCTCCGGATCTGCGTGTGGGCTTTCTCTATTTGGCCATTTTGCCGACCACGGTATCGACGGCTATTGTTTTCACTGGCAAGGCGGGAGGGAATGTTGTCGGGGCTTTATTTAATACTTCGGTTTCTAATGTTCTGGGAGTTTTTATCGTTCCGATAGCAGCGACATGGATTATCGGCTCAGTGGCTGTTGCTGGGCCTGACCTAAGTCGCATTGGCGGGCTACTTTTTAAGATAACGAGCCTCATCTTACTTCCTCTGATTCTCGGACAGATTCTCCGCATTTGGCTTAAATCATGGGCGACGACTCATAAGAAAAAGCTGAGCCAGACCAACGTCTATATCATCTACTACATGATCTACGCCGCTTTCTGTAATTCCTTTGTCCAGGGGGTTTGGCAGCAATATGGCATCGAAGTGGTAGGTTGGGCACTTGGGATGACGTTGCTTCTCCTCGCGCTCGGACTCGTGTCCGTGTTTGTTTTGGCCCGGGTGTTTCGGTTCAACCTTCAAGACCAGGCGACCGCGCTTTTTTGTGGATCGCAGAAGACCCTTGCCTCAGGCGTGCCGATGGCTGGATCGATCTTTACCGCAGAGTCGCCAGCACTTGGGATTGTGCTGCTTCCCCTCATGTTTTATCACCCAATCCAGATATTAGTGGGGGGGTACTTGATCGGTTGGTTTGGGAAGCGAACTGGAGACTGAGGCGGAGGCGTGCTCAATCTAAAATCTCTAATTCATTCAGTAAGTTTAAATATCCGTTATAGTTCCGGATGTTTTCGAGGTCTGGATCCTCATTCATCCAGGAAAAGTCGCGGTAGCCCAGCTCGATTGCTCTGCGGATGGAGGCAACTGCGTCCTTTTTGCGAGACTTGAGAGCAAGCGAGCAGCCGAGGTTGTAGTGGGCTAGAGGGTTGTCTGGCTGCAGCTTAACCAGACGGCGATCCATGCGCAGGCCTTCGGTAATGCGTCCGGTCGTGGTGTAGAGGTGACCCAGGGTCTCGATTACGCGTATATCGCTCTTGCCCCGTTCGTAGACGTCACGAAAGAACG
The DNA here is from genome assembly GCA_013215165.1 of Opitutales bacterium. Lineage (NCBI taxonomy): Bacteria > Pseudomonadati > Verrucomicrobiota > Opitutia > Opitutales > Opitutales bacterium. The sequence goes on from JABSRG010000006.1 coordinate 25,657, forward strand.
CGACTTCAAACTCCAAATCTCTTTCCTTCATCGTCTCCGGGCCTGGTTAGGCTCCGAGCGCAATCTCTCTACTCCGTTTGTCAGGGCATTTTTTACCCTTGCGGCAGCGAGCGGTGACCTGGAGGCGTCGAGAAACGATCTCCATGTCCAGCTTGTCGGCAACCGACTTTCCATACCACTCCATGAATGGGGCATCGATCTCGTAGATTTTTTCGCACTCTGTGCAAATGACCTGTGCCTTGAAGGTGGTGACGTCGTGGTTGGTGGCGTAAAACTTGTGCTCCTTAGCAACGTCGACTTCGCGGATTACGGAACTTTCGATGAGGATCGGAATACTTCGATAGACTGTTGCGCGCGAGACCGATCGATCGATCTTACGCGCTGCGTCCAATAGATCATCCGCTGTGAAGTGGTCAGGCATGGCGAATGCGGCATCGAAGATTGCGATGCGTTGGTTCGTCACGCGCAGGCCCTCAGAGGCTAAATACTTTTTGAATGACTCCAGAATGTCATCGCGAGTGCTCGGTGTATGGTCATCCATCCTTATTGAGACAAAATTGAAATTGAGATCAAGGCGAGCGAAAGCTAACGAGTAATTCGATATTTTTTTAATCCTTTTCTGAAATGGCTTTCCTTCATCAAGAATCCACGTGCTTTGTCCAGGTTATTCCCCTGGCTGCCGGCGCGAAGTTGGATGATGGACTGACTTACCGGGTTCCAGATCATTTGATGGAGGCGATGGCAGAAGGTTGTTTAGTCAGGATTCCTCTTCGGAACTGCTCGGAGCTTGGAGTTGTGGAGAAATTCGATGATGCCGCGCCGCTCGATTTTAAACCAAAACTAGTCACCGAAATCGTTCATCCGTTTCCTATTATCACGGCTGAGCTTATGAAGTTGGCTCGGTGGATTGCACGCTATTACGCCTGTCGTCTGGACCAAGTTTACGAGATGATGCTTCCTGCTGCGGTACGCCGTGGGATGGCTCCTCGAGTGACTGTGCTCGTGCAGCCTGGAAAAGTTAAACCGAGCAAAGAGGATCTGGACACTCTAAAACGGCGTGCGCCTAAGCAGGCCAAATTGCTCTCATTTGTCAGGGATCAAATCCAACCGGTCCCGAAGGTTCCGCTGCTAAAACGTTTAAAAATTGGGGTGTCGAGTTATCGATCTTTAGTGGCGAAAGGCTGGCTAGAAGAGTTGTTTCAGACTGTGCAGCGCGATGGCTATGCGGATGCTTTGGGCGAGGAAGCTGAAGAGATTCAGCAGGGTGGGTTTGAGTTGAGTCCTGATCAGGAGCGCGTAGTCGAAGAACATAGGCAGGCACTCGATTCAGGTGCTTTCAGCGTGCGGCTGCTGCATGGCGTGACGGGTTCGGGGAAGACGGAAGTCTACCTGAAGGCTGCTGAAAAAGTCTTAGCAGAGGGAGGCAGCGTGCTCTTTCTTGTGCCCGAAATCGCTTTGGCTCCTCAGACAGTCGCTCGGCTTAGATCACGCCTTAAAGCGCAGGGGTTAGAGGCAGTCGCTTGGCACAGTCATCTCGCCGATGGTGAACGTTTTGATGCCTGGCGTGCAGTAGTCACCGGAGCCTGTCGCGTGGTCGTGGGAGCCCGTTCTGCGATTTTCGCTCCCCTGCGCGATTTGCGCCTCATCATTGTTGATGAGGAGCACGAGCCCGCCTATAAACAGGAAGAGACGCCGCGCTATCAAGGGCGCGATTTGGCAGTCTTCCGCGCGAGTCTGAACAACGCGTTGTGCGTACTTGGTTCGGCCACACCTTCGATGGAGACACTCTACAATGTGGAGCAGGGGAAATACGGGGTCGATGAAATGAAGAAGCGCATCATCGATCGTCCGCTCCCAACGATCCATATCGTCGATATGCGTATGGAGGTGCTCAAAGCTAAGGGGAGCACGGGGATCTCACGGATTCTTGCAGATGGCTTGATTGATCGTCTTGAAAAGAAGGAACAGAGTATCCTTTTTCTCAACCGTCGTGGCTTCTCGAGTGCATTGCAATGCCTCGACTGTGGCTGGTTTGCGGAATCGCCTAACTCCAGTATTTCAATGACCTACCACCAGGCCGATGAAGTCTTGCGGTGCCATTTGTCCGGAGTCGAACAACCGGTGCCGCAGCGCTGCCCGCAATGTGGTTCGACGCAAATGCGTAAACGCGGTTTCGGCACACAACGGATCGAAGCCTCAGTAAAGGCGTTGTTACCCCGCGCTCAGGTGGTGCGTATGGACGCCGACACGATGAGCAAAAAGAATCTGTATCGCAGCATCCTGAACGATTTTCGACGCGGGCGTATTGATGTTTTGATTGGTACCCAGATGATCGCCAAAGGGCTTGATTTTCCCAATGTCACACTGGTTGGACTCATCGACGCGGATCTATCGATGCATATGCCCGATTTCCGAGCGACCGAACGGACTTTTCAGCTCTTGGTTCAAGTCGCGGGTCGAGCGGGGCGGGGTGATGCGGCAGGCGAGGTGATCGCCCAGACTTTCGCCCCGCATGCCGGGCCGCTATTGTTTGCGCGGCAGAACGATTTTGAAGGGTTCTATGCCGAAGAGTTGGAGCAGCGAAAGGAATTTTTGTATCCGCCCTATCGGCATCTCGTGCGTCACATTTTTCGTGGACGCAATGAAGACAAAGTAAGTTTCTATATCGATAAATGGGTTACCTTCGCTGAAGCGAATATGCAGATCCCCGTCGAAGTCCGCGGTCCGGCCCCAGCACCCATTCTTAAAATACGTGATACTTATCGCTACCAAGTGTGGTTTTTCGCACCCCAGGCTATGCCGCTCGTCCGCGAACTACGGAGATTACGTGCGTCGTTTCCCCTGGATCCCGAGGTGACCGATGTGATGGACGTGGATCCGATGAATTTGTCGTAGCCGTTGCATCGAGCGCTACCCGCTTAGAACTAGAAGCGATTCTTTACGATTTTCGAAATCAATAATCTGTTCTCTCTTTGATCGGAAAAACTGTTCTGTTTCTGCTCGTCTCATATTTGGAGTGTTAATCCAAATAATCTTCGGAGGCCCACCAAGAGTTAAAGCTCTTTGATGAAAATCATCATCTTTCGTTACGATTGTATAGCCTTCCCGTGCGGCGAAATACCAAATTTTTTCATCACTTGCATTTTCCAGGTTGAAAAAGTTTATGTGGTGGCAGCCCGGGAAGTCTTGAGAGAGCAATTTGACACTTCTGTAAGAGAAATGCTCGTCGAAGAGCAGCTTCATACTCTTATGCGCTCAACAACCGGCGTTCTCTATCGGCTGCGAATTTGAAGCAGGCTGTGATATCGTCGATTTTGAGCTGAGGGAAATCTTCAAGTATTTCGTCAACAGATTGGCCTGATGCTAAGAGGTCGAAAATATCGTAAACCGCTATTCTAGAGCCTCTTATGCATGGCTTACCAGATCTCTTTTGGGGATCGATCTCGATGTGGTCCTCGATTTCCATAATTCACACTATATGCGGTCAATATATTCGATCAAACACATTTAAATGGTTGTAGGCTGGGGTAGTCTTTGGGAATTCTGAGATAAGAGCCGTGTGATTGAGAATGAGTCCACTCCTTATCCGCTAATTCACGCGAATGAACGCGAATCGTTCCTGAAGCCTGTCGTGGTGATTGGAATTTGTGGCCGAGAAAGGAATCTGAGGTGATGCGGGGGGTGAATAATTGATCTCTTTGGGGCTCTTCTGCCAGAATGACTTGAAGTTCGATATATGCTGACGAACGTTATGATTACAGTCCTAATGAAAACGCTCCGTGACATCTTATGCTTTCTGATCTCAAGCGGAGTGATTTTGGGCAGCGTTTCGTTTCCTGCGGTTAGTGATTTTTCCCATGATTCGGGCTCGTGCTGCTGCTCGAGTGAGGCGGATTTATCGATTGTTGTGGAGTCGTGCTGTTCACCTTCGGGGAATAATGATCCGTGCGACCTTTTAAAAGATTCCGAATCATGCTGTTCTGAGCACTGTCAGAATTGTAATACATTCTTCTCGAAAATACTTTTGTATCATCAAGAGCAGCCCCATTGCTCGCTGGGTCAGGAGAGTTTTCATTTTCGGTTTTCCCGTGAAATCGGGTCATCTTTAACTCATTCGCCCGATACACCGCCTCCGAAGGCGTTGGCTTAATTTTGAGATTCTAATTCGATTTTAAATTTAAACCAAAGTATCAAAATGAAAACACTTATAGCCTTAGCAATGGCCTGCTCACTAGGAGTAGCCACAAATATAGCAGCCGAACAGAACGGGCCATGCCCATGCTGCGAAGCCGACTGCACCTGCACAGTATGTGCTTGCTGCGAATGTGCTGAATAGAGGGACTCTCTCGGGCATTTAGCCGACCCCGCCACAACGTGTGGCGGGGTTTTTTGTTTTGATAGGGTCTTGGAGAGCCGCTTTTTTCAATCCATTGATGGAAACATCGGGTATTTCGTTGTCCTCGCTTGGCTTCTGGTGAGCGGGGATGTTTGAAGTGGTTCCGAACCTTGGACAGGTTTCGATCCACTTCAGTCCATATCGCAGCGAAAGGCAGGGAAATCGACCCGTCACTCTATGGTAAGCCCGAGGCCGAAGGAAGACGATTCAACTGTGAATCAATGGCTTAACGACTTCTAAAATCAGCCCGTTTACGAAAACCGCGATCCTTCCACTCATATTTCGATTTTTCATTATTAAGATCGTCTACGAATCCAGTGAGTTTCTTACCGGTGTCATCCGCTAAAAATTCGTTTGCGACAGCCAAGTTGATGATCGACTTGAGCTCGTTTGCTGACTTCGAGGCGGCGAATCTTTTCAAAATCCTAGCCTTTGCAGAGTGCGGGATGACCCCTAGAAAGCCCCAAAATCTATAGCGGATGATAACAACTATACCCATGACTATTGAGGCGATCAAAAGCACTTCAATCGAGGTGATCCATGAGTAAAAGGAGGTCACCTTCGACCCCCAGCCATGGATAGTATCAGAGACATGGTCATATATGCGCTCAAACCAGTTACGATATTCGGAGATCTTCACATATCCGCCATACTCGTTAGCTTTGACTTCAAAAACGATCTCCTCATTCAATGAGTCCGTGAGGATGTTTAACAATGAAGAGCCAGTGGAATAACGATTTTCAATCTTCATTGGGCGATTGAGGATATCATCGTGCAGATTAACCTCTAGAGAGTAGTATTGAGACAACTGATCTAAGATCTCTTTCATGGGCACCTCAATGATGCGTGGCCCGGACACCCCCCTCACATTTACAACAGCGATAGCTGCTGCAAAAACGAAGCCCAGTAGCAGAGTGAGGACGAAAAGCAATTTCACCTTCATGACCCCAAGTCTCCTATGGGATCGGTTTTCGCTTCATTTGGTTTTTCCGGCTTGAATATCTTTAAATTACGCGGGCGGGCCAAATGCCGGAGCTTCCTTCGGTAGAGTCCCATATCATGATAGCGATCAATTCGGCGATAGGAGTCCGGCATAGTTATGATTGATATCAGGCGCTTAATTCGCTGGCCCAAGTCGAAATTCGTGAAGGTCTTAAAGGTGAATTCACCATCTTTATCCTCGGTAGCATTAGCCATGTATCTCAAGTCACCCGCATGAAGGTATCCCTGACGTTTCGTCGCGAATTTTCGGAACCATAAAAAGAATGAAGGGAAAAGAAATGTAGATAGCACCTGGTTTATAAACTTCAGCACGGCCACATGTTCTTTAGAAGGTGGGAGTAAGGTGACCGGATCAAACGAGTTTACGACCCGGTATATAGGGGTATAAAACTCCTGGAAAAACTCATAATTACCCAGGCGAGGCGCTCCAAAGGTGTAGCAAGCAGCCAGGTTATCTTTGGGTTGGAAATAAGCACATAAGACTGCGAGCGCTCCTCCGAGAGAATGACCGGTAAGGTAGAGCGGGTATTCTCGAACGCACTTCAGTTGTTCGTTTATGTCCGTTTCTGCATTCTTGTAGCTCCTCCAAATTCCTCGATGCACTTGTGGAGGTACTTTTTCATCTGGTCGCTTCGCTCTTACATCCTCGAGCTTTGCATCGACATTATTGAGCCAGTCTACAGCAGAGGTGGAGCCCCTGAAGGCGATCACTGCAAACCGATGGTCAGGATTATCCGGGTCATCGTAGGTCGCTAAAAAGGCCTCGGTGTCGTTAGTAGGATCCCCCTCATCATTAAAGATGGTCGCCTGCAATTTTAAGCCAGCTAGCCCCAGGATTTCCTCAAGCTTAGACGCATCGCCTCTATTTTCAGACCATCGTGACTTAAGCTCTGAGAGGCGCACCTCGATTGTTTTCGGATCGGAAATTTCCGCCAAGTCTTCGGCCAGCTTGAACACTGACTCTTCCGTGGCTTGTTCGAAACGTATATAAGCCGCATCTGCTAAGATCGCCATGAGCCATGCGGTTCGATTGCTAAATGCGGCACGCTGGGTCGGGTAATGAGCTCCATTTTGGCCGAGCTCCTTTGCATTTTCTAACAGGTTTTTCTCATCTGGCATGCCGGATTGATAGCAGGATCTGTGAAAATCTCTTTTCAGATCTCATAGGCTACGAAGCGGATCATCGGAGAGAGTGTTGTAAGATAGATCCTGCTTCATCTCTGATTAAATGGCTGCGCCTCTTTTTTTCTCCCAAACTCTAACTTCACGAAACGATCGGGGATGCTGCATCTTTCCCGATTACTGTGGTCCATTCCCGGACATGCCAAGAAGTCACGAGTCTATTGGTGACATAAGGATCTGCCTTTGCATAAGATTCCGCGGCCTCGGGGGAATCCCCTTTAAACACCAGTGCGGCTCCGTCAGCTGGGTCTGCAAAGGCACCACCCAAGAATAACTCGCCTCGATCGATAGCGGCTTTTGCTAGGGAGAGGTGCTCATCCCGGTAGACTCCGCGTCGCTCGAGATAGTCAGACGCATATTTATAGAAGAGTATGTAATGCATGAGCTAGGTGTATTTATCATCTGGTTCCGCTGAGACCTTCTTAGCTGGGGTACGTTTCTTTGCTGCTGTCCTCTTTTTGGCAGGGCTTTTCTTGGGGGCTGTTTTCTTTTTTGCCGGGGTCTTTTTCTTGGCTGGCGTGCGTTTTTTAGGAGCGGCTGTGTCGGTTTTTGAGGGGGCTTTTTGTTGAGCTGAGTCGCTGGCTTTCAGTTCTGACGAAGCAGATTTTTTAGCGGGTGCCTTCTTCTTGGCGGCAGATTTTTTGGCAGGGCGTTTTTTGGGTGCAGGCTCATCGGCTGAATCTGTTTCTATGGGGGTTTTTTCTTCCTCAACGGTTTTGTTATTGGGCTCTTTCTTTTCCTCGGGCTGTGGGGTGTCACGTTGCTGGGAGCGACGTTCTTTCCAGCGTCGTCGGCGTTCGCGGTTGCGCTGTTGTTTGCGATTGGGAGTCGATTCGTCAGAGCTTCCTTTTTCTTGATTTGACGGGGATGAATCGTCGTCTTTGTCGGTTGAGTTAGTATCGCGGGTGTCGGGCTTCCGACCACGTCCGCCGCGGCCGCGCGAGCGTGATTTTGGCTGGGCCTCGACGCGGGCTTCAAATTCTTCTTCAGCCGCTTCGTCGTATTCTAGGGACTCGACTAGGCTGGTGTAGGTGACGGGTTCGTCGCTGGGTTTGGAGTTTTTGCGCTGGGGCTTGAGTGTGGGGATGAGTTCAGGTTCGCGCCGGGTTTTGTCCGGGGGCGGAAGTTGGACGCTGCTGTAGCTGCCTGGTTTCAGGACTGTGCGCGCGAGAGGAGCTGGGCCCTTAGGGGTGCGGGGGCGGAGGTAGATTTCTGTTGCGAAGTTGCCCTCGCGTCCGATCACCAATTGTTCCAGCACGTCGGCTACGGCTTCGGGGTCGATGCGGTTTTGGGAGTCGATGTGTTGTTTTACATCCGCCTCAGCACTTTGTTCAGAAGAGTCGCTTTCCGTGACGAAGAACTCGGTGTGGAGCATTGTGATTCTGAGGCCTGAGTCGTGGTTCTGACGCTGTAGAGCCTCAAATGCGGCTTTGAGCGGACTCAGCGTCGCGAGAGACAGGACGGGCTGGCTTTCCTCAACGGCTTGTGATGGGCACACATAGAGCAAGTTGCCGTGCGTCTGGTTGAGGTCTTCGATGCAGAGCCGTGCGACGAAAAGTGGAAGAGCCGTATGGAGCTTTAAAAAGAGTTCGAGCTCTTCGGGTGCAATGCGGTTAAACTCAGTTTGCTGGGGTAAGTAGTTGCTGGTGAACGCGACCACTGAAAGGCATGCGCCGGCCTCGTGGATCTTTCCGATGGCGTCGTGCACCGCGCTGAAGTCTGCCAGATCGATCTCGAGTTTTATAAACGACTTGTCGTCGATCCCACTCGCTGAGAAATCGCGTCCGAGGGCAAAGACTCGAAATCCAATTTTAAGAAGGCGCCGACAGAGGCCTTCACCAAGGCGCGAATCGGCGCCGATCACTAAAGCTTGATCCATTGATCTGTAAAAGGGGGTTAACCGACGGCCACGGGGACTCGGGGAAATGCTTCCTCGAGTCTATCCTGTATGAACGTGACGACGGATTGGTGGTGCTCATTTTTGAGAGAAACGAGGCCAGATTTGCGTTCGAGTTGCTGGAAGTAAAGATCTGAATCGGGACGCTGTTTACGTATGGTCTTGAAGGTGTCGAGGCCCATGCGGAACGTGCCTAGGCTGAAGCTATCCAGCTCTTCTGCTTGGAAGCTGGATTGGACTGCATCGAGCAGCTCGGTATAGGCGGATTCCCAGCCCTCGATGGGAATCGCGGGATCGATGCAGAGGCGGACGCGCCATCCGGCATCCCGCGCGGCACGTGCCGCCTTGAGGCGACGTTTTGGAGAGGCAGTCCAAGATTCGTAGCGGCGATAGACGCGATCGGGCGACAGAGTCCAGGCCAGCAGAATCGAGGGGTCGGGTTGGATGTCTGAGATGACACGGAAGTTGGAAGACTTGGTGCGGATCTCTATCTCCAGATCGCTCCGCGCACGCGCCGCTTCGATCCAGAACCGCGAAACGGGGAACAGGTGTTCAAAGCCAAGTAGGTCTGTGTTGTAGGAGAGGGCTAGGTAAAGGGGTTGGCTGGTATCGCTCCGCTCAGGAATCGCCTGGTCTACGGCTTCTAGTATGTCTTCTTGGTTCACGTAGAGGACAATGTTTCCAGACGGGTAGAGTCCTTGGAGAAAGCAATAATCGCAGTTGTAGAGGCAATTCGCGATGGGGGTGTTGTAGGTGAAATTAGTATAACCAAAGTCTTGGGCTTGTTCACTCCCGTCATAGAGGTAGGGGGCTTCTTTATATGCCAGGATAAGCTTCATGCTCTTCTTCTGGCTTTGGAAGTGTTGTCCGGGTCGGTTGAATACGTCTTTGTAATGATCAACGGGTATCCAGATTGCCTCTGGGAATTTCTCGGCTACATGTTTTCCCAGTCTAGTATTCCGCGTTTCCGGTTCGTGGTAGATGTGGGAGAATCTAGAGGTTGTGGAACTCATCAAGTAAACGGGCACAGCGTGCGTTACGTGCACTAGGTTGAGAGGAACTGAGGGCTTTGATCGGCTGAGCAAGGCGTTTTGCGACTGCATCAGCATTGCGTAGCAAAGCCCCGTGCACAGCTTCGCGCAACTGGCTGCTTTGGCTTTGGGTGAGGCGTAGTGTGTGAGCCGCCAGTTCAATCCATTGTAGGTGACTGTTCTGTAGAGGGTTGGGGCAAGGCGGCGCTATCTTTCGTGCTTGTGCTCGGTATGCTTCGACGGGTTCAAAGGCTGTGCTAACGAGTGATCGAACTTCGCCTACATCCAGACGTTTCGATCCATAGTCGGAGAGGAGTTTAAGGCAGTGAAAGTGGTGCGTGGGTAGGAAGCGTCGAGCGGCTTGAAAAAACGCCGATGCTTCCATGTCGACCCAGCCCTGCGCGCCCGGCGTTTGATGGGTGACAATTTGGTCGTGAGTGGTAAGCGCGGATTCCGGGATGTCGGTCTGAACGAGTCGGTCTGGGTAAAAAGATCGGCCGGTGGCCTGCTCATCAATACGATGGATGAGGCGAAGGGTTCCGCGTTTTGGAGGTGTCCCGTCCGTATCGATGAATCCTGCCAGGCCAAAGTTGATAACTACATCGGGTAGGTCAGGGCTCACTAGATGCGGCCATATTGCTAGGGTCTGAGTCAAAGCAGTCGCCATAGCGATGCGACCAGTTCCCGTGATCAAGACTGCGGTTTGCTGTTCGGCGTTGAGGAACAATTCCAGTTTGCCTGAGCTGTTATGTTTTATCAGTTCGAGGCGATTGAGCCAGGGTTCGGCCTCGATCCGTAGTGCTGTTACGATGAGGTCCAATTCAGGTGTTTTGCGCGATGTATTTTGCGACCTGTTTCGGAAAGTCTGGTCCGCCGTAGACGAAGCCTGTGTAAAGCTGGATAAGGGACGCACCGGCCTTGATCTTTTCCAGGGCGTCCTCGGGGGTCATGATGCCACCCACTCCGATTATGGGGAGCTGCCCTTTGGTTTTTTGGGCGATAATCGAGATGATCTCGGTTGCACGATCCGTGAGCGGCTTGCCGGACAAGCCTCCTGCTTCATCGACCCTCGAGAAAGGACCTGGACGAGCGAGCGTCGTATTTGTGGCGATGATGCCGTCAAACCCATGTTGCTGGAGGGCATCGAGGATGACATCCAATTCCTCCTCAGTAATGTCGGGAGCAATTTTCAGGAAAATGGGAAGGGCGCGTTCAATCGTCTCGGATACCTGCGTGCGCGATCCTACGATCGGGCCTAATAAATCGTTTAAGTAAGAGGCTCCCTGCAGATCGCGGAGCCCTTGGGTATTGGGGCTACTGATATTGATGGTGATATAGTCAGCAAGGGGGCCCAGAGCTTCGATGCCTTTAACGTAGTCTTGAGTGGCTTGGTCCAGGGGAGTGACTTTTGCCTTTCCTAGGTTGACGCCAAGAATGCCTCGTCGTGTTGCTCTGGAAAAATTCTTTTCGAGGCGGTGGCGCATGGCTGCCGCTCCTTTGTTATTAAAACCCATGCGATTGATAAGGCCTTGCTCCTCGGGGAAGCGGAACATGCGTGGCTTGGGATTTCCCGGCTGCCCGTCAGGCGTTACCGTGCCGACTTCGACATGACCAAAACCCAGGGCAGTAAAACCAGGTGCGCAGCGGCCATCTTTATCCATGCCCGCCGCGAGTCCGACGCGATTTGGAAACTCGATACCCGCGACGGTCACTGGATCTTTCACAGTGTAGAGGGCTTCCATCAATTTGAGCACGGGCGGTATGGCAGATACCCGCTCCATCCAATCGATGGCCCATTCGTGAGCCACCTCGGGATCGTTCCGGAATAGGTATGGGCGGATGACGGATGAGTAGAGCATAATTTAGATAGAGTCTTCACAATCGCCATAGGTGCGTCCATGCAAAAGCGAGTTGGTCGGTATCCTACAGTGATGGGGCTTTGCAGTGTTGTTTTGATCCGCGAATATACGCTAATGAACGCGAATTTTTTAGTTTGTGGAATGCGGTTTTTTAACGGCAAGTCGCTGAGCAACGGACTGGCAATTTAGGCTGACTATGAGTGTTTGGCAGGAAACTCTCGTTGGGTTTTGCGGTAACGGCCAGGTGTTATTCCGGTGATTTGTTTAAATCGCTTGGCGAGGTGAAATTCGTCAGTGAAGGCGTAACGCTCAGCGAGTTGAGCAAGATTGATATCTGTCGAAATAAGCTCTCGTGCGACCTGCTCCATTAAAAATCGTGACCGGTAATTGTGCGGAGAGACTCCAGTAGCTACTTTGAACTTTTTTCTGAAGTGCTCGTAAGACAGATGAACCGATTGGGCTACTGCCTGGTAGTCAATTTGTTTCCCAGGCTGAGCCCGGAGAGCCTGAATTGAGCTTTGCAGCCATGGCTCAGGGTGGCCTCTTCTCATCCAAAGATCGCTCAATATTTGGAGTAGGTTGAGCACTTCGGTTGTGAGGGTGTGTGGTGTTATGTCAGCCGAGTCTTTTACAAGAGATTGTATGCGTTCTTTCCAGTGAGAAACAGGCTCAGCGATAGTAATCGGTTGGAGTGGGTCGAAGCGCCCTTGATTTCTCCAGAGGTCAAACACCGGTCCTATAAATATAACATAGGTTTCTGACCAGCTATCGCCATCGGGCTGATAGCTGTGGGGGAGTCCAGGTTGAACAACAAAGGCTGTGCCGGGATCAACACGCCAAGACTGTTCGGACTGACGCAACTCTCCTGTTCCGCTTTCAACCAACACTAGAGCGTATCGATCCCAAGTGCGCGGCATATTATGAGGAATACCGCGGTTCTTGTGGAGATGTGCAATGCGAGTGATTGCACCGAACGAGAGATCTAGATTTTTTTCGAGGCGGAAAAACACTATGTCAATGATATGACCAGAATATACAAAAAAAAGATCATAATCATCATGTTTTTCATTCCTTGAAATTGATACCTTTTAGGGATGAAAAAATACCCGGAAGAATCTGTGACTATCTCCCAAGGTGTTCAGCTTGAAGGTATGGCTGATCTAATCGAAGATACTGATTATATTTTTAATAAGAAGAAACTTAAAATACTTCTGGATGAAAAAGGATATCTGTTTATACGTGGGTTTCATCCACGTAAAGAAGTAGAATTTGCTAAGAATCAGGTTCTCGAAATTCTCCATGAAGCAGGCAAATTAGCCGTCGATTCAGATTGGCATGCTGGTAAATTTAGAGCACCCCATAATTTACTTGGAAAGAAAGTTCCCGGCGTTGAAGCACTGCTCTATGGAAAACGCACTATGCAGTTCTTTGATGATCTCTTTGGGGAGCCTTCGCGCCATTTTGACTTCACTTGGCTGCGTGCGATGCCTCCAAAGATGGCCTCTAAACCGCATTGTGACATTGTCTATATGGGTCGCGGAACAGATGAGCTCCTCACGACATGGACACCACTAGATGATATCTTTAGGACGGAACTCGGCGGTCTTATGATCTTGGAGAACTCGCATCAGACCTCGGCAAAGCGAGGGAGTTACCTCGATCTGGATGTTGATAGCTACTGCGAGAATTCTGCGAAGGCTCAAGCACGCATCAAAGCAGGAGAGCCCATTCATAGGGCAGGGCATTTGGGTGCGCATCCCCAAAGTCTGCCCCGGCGTCTGGGGGGCCGTTGGCTTACAGCGGACTTTGAAATGGGAGATCTCTTAATTTTTGGAATGAAGATAGTCCATTGCTCGCTTGATAACCAGTCCGACCGTTTCCGTATATCCGTAGATTCTCGTTATCAACCTGCTTCGCAAGCGATCGATGAGAGATGGATTGGCGAAAAACCTATTGGGCATTCACTAGCTGGGGCACGTGGTCGCGTGTGTTAGCTCTTCGCAGCGTTGCGAGTTTTACTGTTGGGCGTTAGTTGGGGTGAGGACTGATGTAGGTCGAGTGGCAAACAATTACAGCCTTTTTGGCAATTGAAGTCGTGAGTATTTTGGCTGGTGCTATCGGCAATTGTATATACATAGATATATATGAAAAATATATCTATCAATGTATCAGAACCTGTTTATCGAGATTTTCAGGCTTATGCGCGAAAGGTAGATCGCAAGGCTTCGGAACTCATTCGTGAGGCTATGGAAATGTATCACGCTGAGCGGATTAACACACAGCCTCATGAGAGCGTTCTTGCCATGGCACCTATGGATTTGGGGGAAATGCGGGTGGATTCTGTGTTTGAGGGAGATATTCTCGATGAAATGTCGGAGATCTAGGTGGTGAAGTCGAATTCTCGAATAGTAGGTTTGGATACCACAGCCCTGGTTGCCTTCCATATTGCCAGTCATCGTCATCATACGGAGGCACGCGACGCTGTCTCTAGCATTGTAAAGGGTGGCGGACGTCTGGCGCTCTGCCCGGTAGTCCTTGATGAATTTGTTCATATCACAACAGACGTGCGTCGATTCGAGCGGCCGCTTTCGATGTCTGTTGCAGTCAATTGTCTCGATCGCATGCTTTCTGGGAAGGAAACGATGTTGGTATTGCCCACTCAGTCTTCCGTGGCTCAACAGTGGGGCTGGATGACTGAACATCGCCTGGGGCGGAAGCGGATTCACGACACGGAGATTGCCGCAATCTACTCTGGCCAGGGGATTCGGGAAATTATGACAACGAACGAACGGGATTTTAGGATTTTCGACGGTTTCACTATCCTCGATTGGATCCATGCATGAACAACGGGTTCCAGTGGCACGCTGCGTCGGCGAAGTTAAGCAAGCGAAGTCAGCGCACGAGGTAGCGGTTTACTATTGAAATGCCGCTGAGCATGGCACCGACGATGCCGAGGAATCCTTGGTCCGTTCCGGCGATGAAGACATTATCCAGGTGGGTCAGGCCGTCTTTACGTTTTTCGGTGCTGCCATAGATGGCACCGCCTAGGTGGCCCGTGAAGCGCTCGACGGTGAGTGGGGTGAACATGTCGGTATCGAGGATATGATCGGCAAAATTTTCAGGAGCCGGTTGGGCTAGATAGGGCTGGATTGCGGTTTGGAGCTGAGTGTATCCGACTTCTTTGGCTGCTGCATAGGCGTCGGGATCCAGGGCTTTCCAGCGATCGTAATGGGCTAATGCTGTTACGCGAAGGAGGCCTTCTTCGAGCTGCTGACCGTCGGCGTATTGGTAGTTGTTTGGGAAGCAGATGACGCCACTGCGAGGATCGATGAGACCGGTTTCGGGAGACTGGTAGTCAAAGCGTTCGGCATCGTTGAAGAAGATGATCGTCTCATCCCAACCTAGGTCTTTGGGCTGTTGGTCAAGGACGGTGATGGTTTCGCAAAAGGAAAGCTTGCCGATGGCTTCAGCGCCCGAGTCTTTAGGTTGGTCGGAGCAGAGGCGTGCTGTTTCTACCATGCCAGCAGTGGAGACAATGTTGTCTGCCGTGATGGTGCTGCCGTCAACCAGATCCAAAGCTTGGGCGCGGGGACCGTCGGTGTGGATCTGCTTCACTCCGAGGCGCATACGGCGCTCGCCACCGAGGTTGGCATATTTCTGGGTAAGCGCTCTGATGATTTGGCGGACACCCGCGAAGGGCCGTGCGAAGCCTTCGAGAAAGAGGGCGCTAAACATGATGACGAACTGGCCTAGATCGATGTCATTTTCCCGTGAGCTGCCGTAGTAACAGATTGGGCAGTAGAGCATGTGGCGCAACAGGGTATCGCTGATAAATTCGGCCACTACAGGATCAGCCGAGCGCTCGCCAGCATCGAGGTCGGTGGCATCGAAGGTTTTGACAAATTCGACCAGACGTCGAAAGCCGTCGATTTGATCGGGGAAGGCTGCTTCTACCTCGGACTCAAGGACGGCGATGTCATTTGAAAAATGGAGATCTACACCGGGAAATGCGATGCGGGAGCCGCATTGTTCACTCAGGTCGAAGGCGTCTCGTGGGATCCGGAGTTGGCGAAAAATTTTGGCGAGAGGGGTGCCTTTGACGCCTGCCGAGACGTAATTCGTCATAGCATGTAGACCCACGTCGTAGCGGCGTTTACGTAGGCTGTAGAACGAATTTAGCCCTCCCGGGGCCTCGTGTCGTTCGAGAATCAGGCAGGGCTTGTCGGCAAGCGCGAGACGGATGCCAGCGGCGAGTCCGGCCATGCCGGCGCCGATAATGACGGTGTGGTAGTGCTGTCGCTTCAGCGTAGCCAAGGGAGGCGGACGCTGGAAATTAGGAGGCGGCCTTCGCGAGAAACTTGGGCGTCAGGTAGGTCGCACAAGACTCGAGGCTGGCTAGCTCTGGATAGTCTGCTTCAGGGACTTCAATCCCGTGTTGTTTGCGCAGTTCCATGACGATGTCGAGGAAATCCATGGAATCCAGGTCAAGCTGGTCGCGGAGGCGCACTTCGTCCTTGAGGTCAGATGTATCCTCGTCCGGAGCGATTTCTTCGATGATGTCTTTTACGATTTGTTTGACGTCTTCTTCTGTCATTTTCTGAAAAGTGTGAGGGATGCGCGGTTGACCGGTTGGGTCGATGTTCAGCGTTATTCTTCGAATTTGGCGATGATGAGGGCGGAATTAATCCCGAGCATTCCAAAGGAGTTGTTGAGGATACGCGTCACGGAGTCGCGTTGTTCGGGCACGTTCTTCACGAGCGTGGGAAGATCGCAGGTGGGGTCAAGGTCAACAATGTTGATGGTCGGGTGTATCAGTCCGTCTTCAAGTGAGGGGAGATTTCCTGCTAATTCGAGGGCACCGGCTGCTCCCATGGCGTGGCCGATATAGCTCTTGGTGTTGTTGACTGCGGTTGTGGGCGAGTCGCCGAAAACATCGCGAATGGCCACACACTCTTGGATGTCGCCTTGTGGGGTGGACGTAGCGTGGGTGCTCACGAGGTCGATATCCATTGGCTCCAGGTTCGCTCGTTTCAATGCCTGGCGCATGCAGACTGCCTGTTGCACGGGGTTGGGTAATACGTAGTCGCTGGCATCGGAATTGATGCTGTATCCGACGATCTCTGCTATAATCGGAGCACCGCGCTCGAGTGCGTCTTCAAGGCGTTCCAGCACATACACTGCGCCACCTTCGCTGACTACGATCCCGTTGCGACCTTGGTCAAATGGGCGTGAGGCTAGGGTAGGGTCTTCGTGCTCAGCGAGGGCGCCTTGGCTCTTGAATCCAGCAAAAATCCCGAAAGTATGAATGCTCTCCGAAACGCCACCGGCCAGGGCCACATCGACTTCACCGAGCTGGAGCATCTGTAAGCCTTGGATGATGCCGGCGTTTCCTGCAGCGCAGGCAGCACCAATAGCATAGTGTGGTCCGGTGATCCCCATGTTAATGGTCACCTCCCCAGCGGGATTATTGGCGACGGTGCGGGGATTGTGGTGATGGCTCCAATACTTGGTTTCGTATTCGAACTGAGAAATGTTGTAGACTTCGTTCTCTGTTTCGACGTTACCGTGCTCGGTGGTGCCGATGTAGACGCCAACGCGTTCTTTGTTAAAGTTTTCCCAATCGAGTTGGCTATTCGCGACAGCTTCGTGGCAACAGTAAATGGAGATGCTGCCAGCTCGTGTGCCGATGCGGACTTCTTTGCGTTTCTGGTATTTATAGGGATCGAAATGACAAACGCCGGCAGGGACTTTCCCCATGTAGCGCATGTCGATCAGCTCGACACCGCTTTTTCCAGCTAAAAGGTTTTTCCGATAAGTAGCCAGGTCGTTTCCTAGAGGAGAGGTTAGGCCTAGACCTGTGATCACTATGCGACTGCGTTCCATCGATTCCAAAAGACAAGCAAAAGCATGGATTTGCTGAGGGGTGTCAACGGCGAAGCGATAAAGGCGGGTTTGCGGTTGAGGTTTGGAACGTTAGATGATCTTTAGTTTCAGAAACGTCTCTTAGAGACTTTCTGGAACTCTCGGATATGGTCGAAAAACATTGCTTTGGAATCTACGCGCAAAGCTGATGAAGGATATGGGCATCTTCTGCCAATGCTTCAGATGAGTTATTGCGAACAAACTCGAGAAGTAAAAAATGAGTTCGAGGTGAGTCTTTGAGATACTCTATCCATGCTTGCCATGGTTTGATGCCTTCAGATAAAGCGCGCCGTTTGGGTGGATCGTTCCGCCAATGAAAAACGTGAAGGTTGAGGAGCCATTCATCCAGCTGACCAATTTGGTTGAGGCCACATTCTGCTGACGTGTCTGGAAATGGCTGCCAAAGCGAAAATAGATTCGGGTGATTTACGTCTTTTAAAAACTCAGAAGTAGATTCTGGGGTGTCCGCGAGGGTATTTAAGTGATACTCTAGCGCGACTTTGATGCCGTGATTGCTAGCAAGATCGCAGATGCGATAGCAGTCTTCAGCTAATTTGGAGCGCTGAGCATCGTCGATTTCCGCTGAACTTTGGTTACCGGTCCATACGCGAATAGAAGGAGCGCCCAGAGCAACCGCAGTTTCTAGGACCGTACGGAACGGTAGACCCTCTGCTTCACTTACTCCACACTTGTAGTAGGAACCGTAAGCAGCGACGGAGAGACCGGCATCTTGGGTTTGTTTTGCGATGTCCTGCGCCTGTGTGATTTTACCATGCGGCACGTGGATATCGCCACCCCACTCGATGGCTTTGAGTCGGTTAGTCTTACAGATCGTGATGATTTCTCTAGGCGTAAGGTTTCGAAAAGTGATGGATACCAGGCCGGGAATTAGCATAAAAAGGAATGAGTTTGTGCCTAGGCACTGCGGAGGAATTGTGTGTGGCTTATCTGGTAGCTGAGAGGACGTCCCGCCAGATAGTTTTCCAGGTCCTGTTGCATATAATATCCCATACGATGACACTCGCGGCCATGAGAACCAGAGATATGTGGTGTTAGAAAAACATTGGGGAGTTTTCTAAGAGGTGAGTCTGGAGGTGCAGGCTCTGGAAAGGTTACATCAAGTAGGGCCTGGATGTCCGGGCGTTCTGTTAGAGCACGGATCATTTCAGGTTCATTAATGACGGATCCGCGAGAGGTATTGATAAAAACACTCCCGCGCGGCATGGACGCAAGCAGGGGATAACCGATCAGCCCAAAAGTTTCTGGGAGCTCAGGTGTATGGACAGAGACTGCATCACAGGTCTTAAACAGGGTGTCCAGATCCACCATATTTACTCCGAGTCGATCTGCATCACTCCGAGAGACGAAGGGATCATAAGCGAATACTTCCAGATCAAAGGGCTGGAGCCTTTCTGCTACCAAACGTCCGATATTCCCGAGTGATACAATGCCCACCTTGGCCTGGTATGTTCTGGTATAGGGGATCTCACGGATTCGCGTATGTTTCTCACCATGGTGTAGGCCTACAGTCTGAAAGGCCTGCTTAAGGCCAAGGATGATCTGCGCTAGGGTAAAGTCGGCCACAGGTATTGCGTTCGCGGACACGGCAGAGCAGATAGGGATTTGTCGATCCCAGAAGGCATCCGAAGTTATCGATCGGACGGTGCCTGCTCCGTAAAGAACGAGCTCGAGGTTGGGAATTTTACTCAGTAGGTCCGAGTCTAAACACGGTGAACCCCAACCACCCAGGATGATTTGGCACTGTTCCAAATCATCCTCCGTAGCCCGTTTCCAATCTCCGTCATGACGGAATGGGTCAGACCATGAGTAGGAGCTGAACACTTTGCGGACCTCCGGACCGTATATTTTCTCGGCTGAATCTGCTGAAAGGAGGGCGAGAATGTGGCGCTGTGTAGACATTACTATTAAAAAGTGACCTTAGAAGTTGCATGCAATTAAAAATTGGCAATGGATTGCATGCAACAAATGAAAACGACATCGAATAACTCAGATTTAAACACGGTTCATGGGTGGCAAGAGCAGATCAAGCCACGTCGACAAATTGAGGGCATGGCGGCTTGTTTGCTTCCTTTCGAAGCTGACGGTGGCGTGGCTTGGGATGCATTCGCGCAGGCTCTCGTGCGCACTCGCGACGCCGGCCTCGCCTGCGCGATCAACATGGACACCGGTTACGCTAATCTGATCTCGGATGCTGAGCGGGCTGAAATCCTCGATTTTGCTGCAGGTGTTTTGGGTGACGCAGGTTTTGTCGCGGGCGTATTTGTTGAGGGCAAGGAGGGCGATTTAGTGGGACTCTATCGCGATCAGGCGGATGCGATCGTTGCTAAAGGAGGGACTCCGATTCTTTTCCAGACGACAAGATTTCATTCATGGAGCCCTGATGAGGTGATTAATCTGTATTCGGAAATTTGCCGAGGTTATCCAGCAGTCATTGGCTTTGAGCTAGGCAAAATATTCGCCCCGAATGGTATGATCTATGACGAAGAGACTATCCGAGGCCTCATGTCGATACCTGAGCTTAAGGGTATCAAGCACTCTTCGCTCGATCGTAAAATCGAGCTGAACCGCTTGGCATTACGTGATGCAGTGCGACCGGATTTCAGGATCTACACGGGTAACGACCTGGGAATTAATATGATTGAATACGGCTCTGATTACTTGCTTGGCTTGGCGGCATTCTGCCCTGAGAAATTTGCTGAGCGGGATCGTCTGTGGGCTGCGGGTGATTCGAGCTACTATGAGCTCGCGGACGCATTGCAATACCTCGGGAATATTGCATTCCGCCATTCAGTTCCTGCGTATAAGCATAGCTGTGCGGTCTTCCAACACCTGCTCGGTAGAATTCCGACGGATAAAACGCATCCTGAATCACCCGCGCGCCCTGAGTGGGAAGTAGGCATTTTGAAGGACTGCGCGTTACGTCTGGGTTACGAGATAGCGTGAGCTAGGTATGAAGATAACCATTTACGATATCGCGAAAGAGCTGGGCGTATCTGCGAGCACAGTTTCACGTGGATTAAATGAAAGTCAGCTGATCGAGCATGATCTGGTGACCACCATTCAGTCAAAAGCCGAGGAGATGGGCTACACTCCTCGCCGCATCAGAAAGCAACGTGAACGTGCCATTCTCAATGTTAAGCTGGTCCTTCCCATGTTCCAGGATCGCTCGCTCCAGCTGTTTTATGATTTCGGGGAATTGGCTGAAGCGATTGTCGAGGGAGCAGATCCGTGCCGGGTACAATTAATTGCCGAGACGTTGACGCCCGATTTCCAACCCTTCTCTCATAAAAAGGGAGGGGATGTGGATGCGTTTATCTTCGCATTTTGCGAGCCGCCAAGTGGTGTGCTTGAAAAGCTGAATAAGCACCGCGTTCCAATCCTCTTTCTCAATCGAACAGTAGAGGGTTCCAACTACATCACAGGGGACCACTTCTCTGGGATGCAGCTGATCGTGGAGCATTTGTTGTCACGGCGTGAGAATATGCACCCCGTTTTTGTTCAGATCGGTAAAAAATCTCAAGTTATGAGGGAGAGGCAGGCAGGCCTGAAACATGCGCTGGATTTAGCAGGCATTTCTTTCAGCTTGCGCAGAGATGTTCTCAGTTTCTCTGGGCCAGACCAAATCACGGAAAGTGATTTGACGGTGCTTCTGGAACGTGGCGTGGATGTATTCATCGGATACAACGACATGACGGCGTTGTGTTTGGCGCAGCGGCTTCGGGCGATGGGGTGTAAAACACCCGAAAATGTAATGCTCACTGGTTTTGATAATTCGCCGGTCCGTCCCCTGTCTTATCCTCTTATCACAACAGTCGACATGCCGGTGAAGAGCTTCGGGTATCGAGCTGGCGAGTGGCTTGTTCGTCGCGTGATTGAGAGAGAAGAGGGCCTGCTTCAGCTTAAATTGGACGGAAAATTAATTCCTGGAGGTACAACATGAGTGACGTCGACCTAAGCAGCATGGCTGTGCATACAATGACCAATAAGCCTTGGTCAATTAATGAGTGTATCGAGCACTATGCCCGACGCGGAATAGGTGGAATTTCAATCTGGAAGGAGACCGTTGAAGGCGAAGACTTGAAACAGGTCCGTAGGCACCTAGTGGACAGTGGATTAACGGGAGTAAGTTATGTGCGTGGCGGCTTCTTCACTGGGCGAACGCCTGAAGAACGTGATAACGCGGTCAAACAAAACCTTGCGAGACTGAGTGAGTGTGCAGCCCTTGGCTTACCTATGATCGTCCTCGTTTGTGGGGCGACTCCCCAACAAACTCCTGAGGAGAATTTCGAACAGATTCTTGCTGGTGTCAGTAGCATTCTGCCATCGGCGCGAGACTCAGGGATCAAATTAGCAATCGAGCCCTTACACCCCATGTATGCTGGAGATCGTTCAGCGATTGCATGCTTAGACGATGCCATGGCTGTGTGCGATGCGATACGCGATCCTTTAGTTGGTATCGCTGTGGATACTTATCACGTCTGGTGGGAACGTGGTTTGCGGGAAAAATTTCAGCAGATGGCCGCGGCCCAGCAACTTTTTGCTTACCATGTATGTGATTTTAAGCCCGATATGGCGGACTTGCTCCAAGACCGCGGTATTATGGGTGAAGGATGCATTGCATTGAGGGAGTTCGATCTGTGGATGCGTGAAACCAATTTCTTAAAGAACGGAGGATTCCGCGAGGTCGAGATTTTCTCGAAGAAATGGTGGGCTGAGAGTCAGGAAGCTTTCTTGGACGAAATCGTCGAGAGTTATCGAGTGCATTACCTCGAACCCAGTCATTGAGGGCACGATAGAACAATAAAAATCAGAAGGATATAAATTATGAAAGAACACAAAATAGGGATCATTATGAACGGCGTCACCGGGCGGATGGGTAAAAACCAGCATCTGTTGCGGTCGGTTATGGCTATTAGGGACCAAGGCGGCGTGCGCATCTCCGACAATGAAACCATTATGCCAGATCCAATTTTGGTTGGGCGTAATGAGAATAAGCTCAAAGAGCTCGCAGCGTTGTCCGGTTTCACCAAGTGGTCGACAGACCTGGATGCATGTCTAAAAGACGATGCTTACACAGTCTATTTTGACGCGCAGACGACATTGCGTCGGTTTGAGGCGGTTAAAAAAGCTGCGGAGGCTGGAAAGCACGTATACTGTGAAAAACCTACTGCAGTAACGACCGAGGACGCCATCAAACTCGCTGAAATATGCCAAAATGCCGGTGTGAAGCATGGTGTGGTACAGGATAAACTATGGCTGCCGGGCATCATGAAATTGAAGCGGCTCAAAGAGCAGGGCTTCTTCGGCAAGATCCTGTCAGTCCGGGGTGAGTTCGGCTATTGGGTATTCGAGGGACAAAACATTCCTGCCCAAAGACCTTCATGGAACTATCGCAAAGAAGATGGCGGCGGCATCATTGTGGATATGCTCTGCCACTGGCGATACGTGCTCGATCACGTCTTTGGTGCGGTAAAGAGCGTTTCATGCAGAGGCGCAACGCACATTTCTCAGCGGGTAGACGAAGCTGGAGAGACTTACACCTGCACCGCTGACGACTCAGCTTACGCAACCTTCGAGCTGGAGGGCGGCGTGATTGCTCACATCAATTCTTCGTGGAATGTTCGTGTGCGGCGTGATGATCTACTGACCTTGCAGGTTGATGGGACGCATGGCTCGGCTGTAGCGGGCTTGCGCGACTGTTGGACCCAACACTATGGCAACACGCCGAAACCGGTTTGGAATCCCGATATCGATCAACCTATCAAGTTCTTCGACGGATGGGCCAAAGTGCCCGAACAGGAGACATACGACAACGCATTTAAGACCCAATGGGAATTGTTCCTGCGCCATGTGCTGCTCGACGATCCATTCACCTGGGATTTATTCGAAGGTGCAAAAGGAGTTGAACTGGCAGAAAAAGGGATCGAGTCTTGGGAGGAAAGAAAGTGGGTAGACGTGAATGCCCCATCTGCCTAATAAGACAAAATTATCGTGAATCCTATCCAAAAGCCCAATATCCTTCTCATCATGACCGACCAACAGAGCGCAGATGCTCTAGGTCACAAAATAGAAGGAGGGTTTTTGGATACACCCGCACTGGATCTTTTATCCCGAGAGAGCCTTGCCTTTGAGAACGCGTATTGCGCGCACCCGCTCTGCGTTCCATCACGCAATTCCCTTTTTACTGGGCGCTACCCCCATAAGATCGGGGTGATGGTAAACAATGATTCCAAGAAGGATCTCTCTTCGGTGCCCTGCATGGGTAAAGTCCTAACGGACGCTGGCTATGATACGGGTTATGTCGGAAAATGGCACCTGTGTTACTCTGCCGGGAGGCATGCAGACATACACGGGTTTCGTTACGTCGATAATATCAGGTCTAACGGCGCCGATGCACACAATGTAGACGCGGCCGTTAAGTTTCTGGACGAGGAACGATCTGATCCGTTTTTCTTGGTCGCCTCGTTTAACAATCCGCACAACATTTGTGAATGGGCACGCTCTCCTGAGACAGGTGCTTTCCCTGATATCGATGTTGGATCACCACCACATCTTTCAGATCGTCCCCCCCTTAGGTCTAATCACTCAGACCAGCATGGACGGCCTCAGATTTTGGCAGATTTGCGAGAAGCGTATCAGGCGACGAATACATTTCCTGTGGGTCATTTTGGGGAAGAAGAGTGGCGAGCTTATCGCTGGGCGTATTATCGTATGGTCGAATCGATTGATCGCGAAATCGGCCGTCTTCTTGAGGAGCTTCAGCGTCGTGGTTTAGCGGAGAACACCGTGGTGGTATTTACTTCGGACCATGGCGATATGCAGGGAGCCCATGGATGGAATCAAAAAACGACATTGTACGACGAGTCTACGAAAGTTCCCTTCATGATCCGTTGGCCCGGTGTGGTAGAACCTGGTGAGAGTAAAGCTTTGATACAAAATGGTATCGATCTCATGCCGACTCTCTGTGCGGCAGCGGGCGTTCAACTATCGGAAGACTATCCAGGCGTCGACGTTCTCGGTTTGAATTCGGAGAATGATCGAGAGTTTATCGTATCTGAGACCTGCTTTGCTCAAGGCGCGGACCTGGGCAGTTCAGATGCGAAAGTTGACGGGCGTATGCTGCGAACTGAACGTTACAAATATTGTGCCTATCGCGCGCCGACCTCGGATGATCTAGAGGAGTCTCTAACAGATCTTCATGAAGACCCAGGTGAGATGCTTAACTTGTTGGCGAGTGATACCGGAGGGAGTCTATCTTCAATCTTAGATGAACACCGCCGACTTTTGAAAACGCATTGTGAATCACAGGGAGATGCTTTTTTTGACAGACGGCATTGATAGAAAATTGGGACGCCAGTGAATTTTCAGGTTTTTTAGTCTGTTACGCCCGGTGGGAGTTAACTAAAGACTATTGTTAATGAAAGTGCTAGTCGTCGGCGGAGCTGGGTATATCGGGAGTCATTGTGTGAAGCAGCTGGAATGTGCGGGGCACACGCCTGTGGTCTTGGACAATTTAGTCTACGGGCATCGTGCGGCGGTGAGTCCCGAGATTCCTTTCTACACGGTAAATCTAGGCGACACGGCTGCAGTGGGGGAGATTTTGAAGCGGGAGGCGATCGATGTGGTGATGCACTTCGCGGCTTATGCTTACGTAGGCGAATCGGTTACCGATCCGCGCAAGTATTATCACAACAACGTCGTTGCGACGCTCGGTCTGCTAGATGCGATGTTAGACGCAGGGGTGAAGCGTTTTGTCTTTTCTTCGACCTGTGCCACCTATGGTGAGCCGGACAAGCTCCCGATTACTGAGGATACGCCGCAGTCGCCGATCAATCCGTACGGGCAGACCAAGTTGGATATGGAGTTTACGCTCAAGAATTACGCTCGAGCCTATGGGTTGAGCTTTGCGGCGTTCCGCTATTTTAATGCTGCGGGTGCAGCTGCAGGCGGAGAAATCGGAGAGCACCATGATCCTGAAACACACCTCATTCCGTTGGTGTTTGATGCCGCGATGGGACGCCGGGAAAATATCAAGATTTTCGGAACGGATTATCCGACGCCCGATGGCACCTGTTTGCGTGATTATGTGCATGTCGACGACCTGTCCCGTGCACATATCGCGGTCTTTGATAAACTTCCCGAGCCAAGCGTGGCTCTGTTTTATAATCTCGGCACGGGTAAGCCAGCTTCAGTTCGTGAGGTGATAACCGCAGTGGAACGGGTAACTGGGAAAACGGTACCGGTGGTCGAAACCGAACGCCGTGCTGGTGACCCGCCAGCGTTGTATGCTGATAATTCTAAGGCGGTCAGCGAGCTGGGGTGGGAAATTGAATTTGATGACATCGAAGCGATCGTCGCTTCTGCCTGGGAATGGCACGCGGCTCATCCCGATGGGTTTCGAGCCTAGTAAACAAAAAACGCCGAGCGAGGAGGGCCCGCTCGGCGTTGAATGAAAGAGCTTATCCGAGTAGTCTCAGAGCGCTCTGTTGGCTTGAGTTCGCTTGGGCAAGCATCGCAGTTCCAGACTGAACTAGGATGTTATACTTAGCAAACGCTGTCGACTCCGCCGCGATGTCCGTATCGATGATACGGCTATTTGCAGCTTCGAGGTTAACCTTGTTTGTGTTCAGGGTCTCTGAAGCGAATTGCAGACGTGATGTCTGCGCTCCGTTCACAGCGCGCTGAGTGGCTACTTCCTGAATGGCATCTGTCACGTTCGTGACCGTGACGCTGGTCAGAGAGCTTGCCGCAGTGATGGTGGCTACATCAGAGCTTGCTTGATTGAAGTCAGCTTGGGAGATGGTGACTGCTCCTCCGCCTGTTTCAGTTGTTGCAACACTGAGTGCCCCGTCTGCCGCGGCAAAGAGGTTAACGCCGTTGAACTGCTCGTCGTCCAGGTTGTTGAGTTGAGCTACCAGTTCGGTGAACTCTGAGTCATAATTGGCCTTGTCGTCAGCTGACTTGGTGACGTCATCATACATGACCTTGAGCTCAGATATCCGATCGAGGATGTTTGTAGCAGTCTTCAGAGCACCGTCCTGTGTTTGCAGGAACGAGATAGAGTTCTGAATGTTTTCATTAACCTTTTGTGTCCGGTTAATGGCTGCAGTCATCTTCATAGAAACCGCAAGACCGCCCGCGTCATCGGAGGGTGATGCGATTTTTGAACCGCTAGACAACCGTGCCAAGCTCTTCCTGAACATGGCACTGCTGGAGTTGAGGTTATTCGCTGCAGTAGATGCACCGGTGTTTGTATTGATTACCATCGACATAACGATCTTCCTTGATTCGTGGCAGCTCCCTGCTGCCCAGGGCCAATAGACGTTGCGGGGATTGGCGCCCCAATCGGAGCATCCGTGCTCCGGAAACCTGTGGCAGAATGAATTTCAGATAGAACAAATGTCTGAATTTCATCATACTCCACGTGCTCAACTTGGATGTTGGCAACAATCCATAGGGAATGATCGTCGAGGTAAGGTGTGACGAGAATACGCCCACCGGGTGCACCCGCTACAGAGTATGCCTCTGGAGTCGAGTGTTCTGTTTTCTGCAATCTGGAATAACGCGTGGTTGTCTCCCAGCGAAAGTACTTGCCGATTTAAATCGGTTCAGCATCCGCAAATGCGTTAGGAGGATTGCAAGAAATGTTTATCAAAGAACGGGGTGAGAGGTTGGCACTTTGGGTTTGTTTACTGTGGCCGCGCATTAAGTCGGCAGGAGCAGACGATTCTGGAGTGCAATGGTCTCCCGCATCGCAGTCTGTGTCTGCTCCGAATAGGTCGTGGTTGGAAGAAGGATCCAGATGGTTGCGGATCCTAGATGTGATGGTCGTGGTCGATTGTGGTAAAGTCAGTCAGAACATCGGGTCCCGATCGTGGACCCGATGCCTGACGGAGAAGAGCTTATCCGAGAAGTCTCAGAGCGCTCTGTTGGCTCGAGTTCGCCTGAGCAAGCATCGCGGTTCCAGACTGGACCAGGATGTTGTATCGGGCGAACGCGGTAGATTCAGCGGCGATATCTGTATCAGCGATACGGCTATTCGCGGCTTCGAGATTGACCTTGTTCGTGTTGAGGGTCTGTGAAGCGAACTGGAGGCGTGAGGTCTGCGCACCATTTACGGCGCGTTGAGTCGCGACTTCCTGGATCGCGTCTGTGACGTTGGTCACGGTGACATTAGCTAATGAAGCAGCTGCGGTAATCGTGGCCACATCTGAGCTGGCTTGATTAAAGTCAGCTTGTGAGACGGTGACTGCGCCCCCACCTGTTTCAGTGGTGGCTACCGTGAGTGCTCCATCAGCAGCAGCGAACAGGTTAACCCCGTTGAATTGCTCGTCATCTAGATTGTTGAGCTGAGCCTTTAACTCAGTGAACTCAGTATCATAGTTGGCCTTGTCATCGGCTGACTTAGTGACGTCTGAGAACATAGTCTTCAACTCCGAGATCCGGTCGAGGATGTTGGTTGCGGTTTTCAGTGCTCCGTCCTGAGTCTGCAGGAATGAGATAGAGTTCTGAATGTTCTCGTTGACCTTTTGAGTCCGGTTAATGGCAGCAGTCATTTTCATGGATACTGCGAGTCCACCGGCATCATCGGCTGGGGAGCTGATTTTCTGTCCACTAGACAGACGAGCTAAGCTACGCTTGAACATAGCGTTGCTTGTGTTGAGGTTGTTCGCTGCTGTAGAGGCAGCGGCATTCGTGTTGATTACCATCGACATTGTTATTCTTCCGTGATTCACAGCAACCCGCTGTGAGGGACCGATAGGGAGACAGGGGATCGGCACCCCTCCAAAGCGTCCTTGCTTTGGAAGTCGATCAGGCACGGGCTTAGCTCGGATAATGCCGGGCTAGGCTGCGCTCGCTCAACTTGGATGTGTGCAGCATCAGGCGGAAGAATGATTGTAGTCGGACAGCCACGGATACGAAGCCGCTGCCCTTGAGCGTAAAACAACCTCAAGGTAGATTCCGCAGGAGCGGCTGAAGAGTTCTTTGGTGTGGGAGTAGGCGGTGGCTAAGCACCGCGCTCCATTGGGCCCACAGATCCATAAGGGTCGATCTGTGAGGTGATGCGAACTCTCTAGTCGCTCCTGGCTAGACTTTTCAAAGAACAGGTTGGGTGGATCGGGTAATGGATCCGGTGTGGCCCGGCTATGATGCCTGGCGGAGACGGCTGATTCAGGAGAGGGAGGCGAGGGTGGGTGGCGGATCGGACGTCACCCAGAGCCCTCTTTACCTTCTCATTGTCTATTCCGTCATCGTGTAAGAAGTCCTTAAAGGTCTGATGACCTACCCGAGGAGCCGGAGGGCAGACTGCTGGGACGAGTTGGCCTGAGCGAGCATCGCTGTGCCTGACTGAACGAGGATGTTGTATCGAGCGAATGCTGTAGATTCCTCGGCTACATCAGTATCCTTTATTCGACTATTCGCGGCTTCGAGATTCAGGCTGTTGGTTGACAGCGTATCGATCGCGAATTGTAGGCGGGATACCTGGGCACCGTTCACCGCACGTTGTGTGGCTACTTCCTGAATAGCGTCGGTGATGTTCGTCACCGTGATGCTAGTCAGTGAGCTGGTGCCCGTTACGGTCGCTACGTTAGAACTGGCCTGGTTGAAGTCGGCCTGAGATATGATGATGCTACCTCCTCCTTGTTCGGTAGTCGCGACAGATAGAGCTCCATCTGCGGCTGCGAATAGGTTGACTCCGTTGAACTCCTCGTCGTCGAGGTTATTCAGCTGAGCGACAAGCTCCGTAAACTCTGAATCGTAATTTGATTTGTCCTCTGAGCTTTTGGTGACGTCATCATACATCACTTTTAGCTCGGAGATACGATCGAGTATATTTGTTGCTGTCTTCAGCGCTCCGTCCTGCGTCTGCAGGAAGGAGATGGAGTTCATGAGGTTTTCCTTTACCTTTTTCGTTCTGTTGAGTGCAGCAGTGATCTTGAGTGATACTGCTAGGCCACCAGCATCGTCAGATGGGCTGACGATTTTTGATCCACTTGAGAGCCGTGCTAGGCTCTTTTGGAACATTTTGGTGCTCCCGTTCAGGTTATTTGCGCCGACTGATGCGCCGACGTTTGTGTTGATTACCATGGAAATGTGGTTGATCCTCCGTGATTGGATTTAGTGACTTCCGTGTCACTAAGAATTGCCGACGTTTTATCCTGGGTGGTCAGCACACCCTTTTTGGACATCCGTGTCCAAAATTTGGAAAATTATAACAAATCGTTGAGTTAATACATTCTTAGATGATTCTATGGTTTGGTGGCCGCATACGGCCGATTGCGATATTGAGCAAAGATAGGGGTAGAGAGCGCGTAGAGATGACGCTCAGTTTAAAGTCCTTCGACTCCTTGGACGGGGGGGAACGACCAGGGCCGTGCCCCCCCGCAGTGTCACTATTTTGATGTTGCTTATCCAAGGAGCCGGAGTGCGGCCTCTGAAGATGAGTTGGCCTGTGCCAGCATGGCGGTGCCCGACTGAACCAGGATATTATACCTGGCGAACATTGTGGATTCTTCGGCGACATCCGTGTCTTTAATCCTGCTGTTCGCAGCCTCCAGATTGATTGAATTGACCGATAGCATATCGATCGAGAAATTGATGCGGCTCGAAGTCGCGCCGTTCACTGCTCGCATTGTGGCTACATCTTCGATGGCGGTGACAACATCCGTCACTGTGAGCGATGTAATTCCGGCCGCTGATGTGATGGTGTTTGTCGTGCCGGCGAGGTCTGCCTGACTCAAATCAACAGTTTGACCACCACCTTCGGTAACAATGGTGGATAGCGTGTTTCCACCATTCACGAAGAGATTCACGCCATTGAACTCCTCGTTAGTCAGGTTGGTGAGCTGATCCTGAAGTTCGGTGAACTCTGCGTTATAGTTTGAGATGTCTGTGCTACTTTTTGCGACATCCTCTGCCATTATTCGCAATTCAGACATCCGATCTAGGATCTGAGCCGCGTTTTTCAATGCACCATCCTGAGTCTGCAGGAACGAAATACTGTTCTGCAGGTTATTTTTAAGCGCTTTGGTGCGGTTAATTGTCGCAGTGATCTTTAGGCTGACTGCGAGGCCTCCAGCATCATCGGCTGGTGAAACGATTTTTGAGCCGCTGGATAAACGAGCCAGGCTCTTCTGTAGACTTTGATTTGAGTGACTTAGATTAAGGGCTGCCGCGCTGGCCGCCGAATTAGTATTAATTACTAGTGACATTATATCCTCCGTGATTTTTTGCGCACCATCCTTGGTGCAGCGTGCCCAGATTTTTCAGGTTTGAGCTTCCTGGTTCTGACCTCCTTGTCGGAACACCTTATAACTCGCTGGCCACGGGGGGGGCCTTTAACAGAAAAGAGGATTTTTTGTCGAAAAGATGATCTTACTTGCAGGATGACGAGCGCGGTAGTGTGTGATCAGTGCTTCCGCATGTTTCTATGAGGTATATTCCCGTTTCTAAACTATCCGAAAAAAGAGTCGATTTCGCGGCGTTCTTTCTTGGTGGGGCGTCCGGCGCCTCTGGGCCGCATTAGGTGAGGAAAATCGCGGTCAAGCTTTTCGGTCTTCGGAGGCGCGGGGGGCGTGTGGTCTATAAGGAACGGGGCCACCTGAGAGGCGGAAAGCCGCTTTTCAAGTAATCCGGCTACCTCAATCGTGAGTGCGTTTCCCGCTCGCTCGACGGAATATATCTCACCTATTTTTACGCAATGGGAAGGTTTGAGTCGCTGTCCCTCAAGTTTTACATGACCCCCTTTGCAGGCATCGGTCGCTAAGGATCTTGTCTTGAAAATACGGACTGCCCAAAGCCACTTGTCTATGCGGAGCTTTTTTGTCTGACTAGGTATAACAGAATCCAAAATCGAGTATTTTGAGTGATGAGGCTATTAACTCATAGAAGTGTTTTTCAAGTCGCGATTGCCTTATTGTTATTGTGGTGCAACTGCCTGAGAGCTGAAGCGCCGAGAGTGCCTAGTTTAAAACTGGAGCTTGAGAGTAAGTCTTTTCGCGAGGCCAGAGGCGTGTTGCGCATAGCGTTTTTTAGTTCTTTGGATCAAATGAAAGCTCAACGTCCTGCCGCACACAAAAATATAGTTGTTAATAAAAGTGCGGCGACGATGAGTGTATCTATGGATCATCCTGGGGAGGGCTTCTATGTCGTAGCAGTATATCATGATCTCAATGAGAACGATGAGCTGGATCTCGGGCTTTTCGGCATGCCTTCCGAGCCTTACGGTTTTTCAAATAATGCGCGCGCCGTCATTGGTTTGCCAAGCTTTGAGGCAGCAGCGATCAGCCTGGAATCAGCGGAGTCAGGCGCACAGCCGACTTATTACATTCGCTTGCACTAGTCTCTCAATCGATCTGAGCGATTGCCTTCAGGATATGTGCTGCTGCGGCGAATCCTAAGGTTCCTGTGATAGAGCTCATCGTCCCAAAACCATTGTCGCAATTCAGACGGTAGTCAGCGCCTTTCTCGCGCCGTTCACATACGGTGCCATCTTCTCTTGGGAATTTGGGTTCTTCTGGTGTATAGACCGCAGGAATCCTGAATTTCCAGCGTCGCTCACGGGGGAAGCCATGCCGTTGGCGCAACTGTTTGCGAACGAGGGATAAAAGCGGGTCGTTGCGGGTTCGTGATAGATCTTCCACCATAACTTGTGTCGGATCCCAGCGTCCGCCGGCTCCTCCAGATGTTATGACTGGTATGTCGCGCTGACGACACTTGTGTAACAGATGAACTTTGTGTTTCACACTATCAATTGCATCGAACAAGTAATCAAAGCCGGGCGACAGGATGCTATTTGATGAGCTTTCGGTATAAAATTTTTCGACTGTATCGATCCGTATCTCAGGATTAATTGCGCGGATTCGCGACGCCATCTCGGCGACTTTTGGCTTCCCGATGCTGCCGTCTAAGGCGTGGATTTGGCGATTCACATTCGTGATACAGACTTCATCAGCATCTACCAAAGTGAGCTGGCCGACGCCCGACCGAGCCAATGCTTCGACAGCCCAGGTTCCTACACCACCGATGCCTACCACACAGACGTGGGCATTTTGGATATGTTCGAAAGCAGCTTGGCCGTAAAGTCGAGCAATGCCACCGAAGCGAAATGATTGTTCTTGGGGAATCACGCAGGATTTCTTGTATCTATGATATCCTGGTGTCGAGAATAGAGGATATTTACGCTTGAGTCGTCTGGTAATAGGTGTCTTTGTCTTCCGTTTCCCAATGAACAAGACACGCAAATCGATCAAAAAGCGATTCAAGGTCACCGGAAGTCGAAAGCTCGTTCGCCGCACACCAGGCTACCGCCATATGCTGCGCACTAAGTCCACCAAGGCACGCCGTCGCGCCGGACAGGATAAGCTCCTGCCCGAAAGCCACGCGAAAACCTTGCGCAATGCCATCACTCCAGGGTTGTAATCGCAATAATCACCGCATTAACTATCTAGTCGGGTGTAACAACAGGCGACCCGGCGGCTCCAAAAAATACATCACAAAACATGCCTAGAGCAACCAACGGACCCGCGACCCGAAAACGTCGCAAGAAAGTCATCAAGCAGGCCAAGGGTTACTTCGGTAACAAAAGCCGGCTTTATCGCTACGCTAAAGACGCTGTCGAGCGTGCAGGAAACTTCGCTTACCGCGATCGTCGCAAAAAGAAGACGACCATGCGTCAGCTTTGGATCGTTCGCATCAATGCAGCGTGTCGCGCTGAGGACATCAGCTACAGCCGTCTTATAAATGGCCTCAAGCTCGCCAACATCGATTTGAACCGAAAGGTCTTGTCTGAAATGGCGATTCACGAGCCTGAGCAATTCAAGGCAGTCGTGGTCAAGGCTAAGGAGGCCCTAGTTGCAGCTCCAGCCGCTGAGTAGATCTTAGATCTTTTATTTTTTCAAAACCGGCCCGATTCATTTCGGGTCGGTTTTTTTGTGCTCTTTTGGCATTTCCCTACTGCCGGACATAGATCACGCACATCGAAAAATTATCGACATTGAAACTGTGGATGAATCGGTAGGAGGCAGTGTTGAGCCAGTGCGCGAGGTCTTTTTCTGACAGGCGTCTGGGTGGCTTCAGCCGGCAGTTGATTTCGTCTTTGCTGAGAATATTGCGAAAACAGCCTGAAACCTGATTGGTCAATTCGTTGGTGGTTTCATTGATCAAGTCGCGTCCGTCGAAGGCAGCCATTTTGACTTCATCTTCCCCTAGCATCGTGTAGGCAGCATATTCGGAAGCCTTTTGACTGAAAGGAATGATTATATGAGCCTCGTGGTCGCCGTAGATCGTGACTTCCTTGATGTAGCGCTTTTCTGTGCCTACCAAGAATCCGGTAATGAAGTCGCGCATCGTTAATGCGTTCAGTGGCTGAACGTCAGTGCCGAGGTCCTCTTCAAAAATGTGTTTGAACGATCCCACCACAAAGCGTGGTTCATCGATTGAAGTTTCTGTTTCAGACATGATGCGACTAGGATTCCGTTGTGTAAATTCGGACTGCTTGCAGCTAAATTGAATTGGATCGGCTCAGATCGAGATACACATCTCTAGGATTTCTGTTTTGGGGTTGAAATCAGCGGTCTTGACTGGATGCTCTCTCTTGGCTGGGTCCTATGCATCGGGTGCCAGGCGAACCCCGTCAGGTCCGGAAGGAAGCAGCGGTAGTCATGGAGTTCGAGTGCCGTAGGGTGCCTGGCCGTTTTTATTTTTCACATGGAGCAACCGGGATATCAGGTCATAGCGCGTCGTTGGCGTCCAAAGCAATTTGGGGAATTGGTTGGTCAGGACCACATAGTTCAGACCCTAAAAAACGCTATAACTCAGAATCGTATTGCACATGCCTACCTCTTTGTTGGACCGCGTGGTACCGGTAAGACGTCGACAGCGCGTTTATTCGCGAAGGCTCTCAACGCGGAAGGGGGTCCATCCGTTGAACCAGATAATGAATCTGAGATTTCCAAGGCGATCATCAATGGGAGCTGTATGGACGTCGTCGAAATCGATGGGGCGTCTAACAACAGTGTCGACGATGTCCGCGGCCTGCGTGAGGACTGCCAATATGCGCCGACACAGGGAAACTTCAAAATCTACATCATCGATGAGGTTCATATGTTGTCTCAGGCTGCCTTTAATGCCCTTTTGAAGACACTCGAAGAGCCACCGGCACATGTGAAGTTTATCTTTGCGACCACGGAATCTCACAAGGTGTTGGCTACGATTGTGTCGCGTTGCCAGCGTCTTGAATTTCGCCCGGTTCCGGTAGAGGTGATCGCGGCAAAACTCAAGGTCATTGCGGAAGGCGAAGGGATCACGATTTCAGAATCTGCGCTTCAAGCTATTGCGCGGTTGGCGAATGGAGGGATGCGCGACTCTCAGTCTATCTTAGACCAGATGATCTCCTTTTGTGGTAGTGATATTTCTGAACAGGATGTGTTGGACGTGTATGGTCTGGTCTCAGACGAGACTGTCCGTTCGATCGCGCAAGCGATGGCAGCTATGGATTTCGGAGCGATTATCGGAAAGGTCGATCAGCTCGTCGAAACTGGCCGCGATTTGGTGCGCGTGCTTGCTGATATCGAAGCAGCGGTGCGCGAGGCGCTTTTGGTGGCGATTCGTGATGGCGGGACATCGGATGCGCTGGGCATTCCACTGACGGCAGAGTCTCTCATGCGGATGCTAGATGTCCTGCGTAGTGGTTCATCTGCCGTGCAAAAAGGTTTAAGCGATCGGGTGAATTTTGAAGTCACTCTTCTAAAAGCAGCGGAGCAGAGCCGTTCTAGAGCGATTGATAGTGTAATAAAATCACTTAGCCAGATGGCAAGCCAGCTCCCCGAGAGCAGCGGAGATAAAAAAAAAATGACTCAGTCGGCCTAGAGGTCGTCAGCGAACCCACATTTAGCAATCGAAGTTTCGTAGACCGCGAGGTCGTCATGGCTCCCGAGGATACAAGCTCCTTGGATTCGCAGCCTTTGCCTGAACCGAAAGTGACGATTGAAGCTGAGCTAAAACCGCTCAAGGAACAGCCAGAATCTGCTGTGGTAGACGGCCCTTCAGACACAGAGCTCGAAGCTATGTATCTTGGGGAGGGTATGGAAGAAGACGATGCCTCTATCGTGCCGAATCTAGTGGTGGAAAACAAGGGGCCAACGCCACAATACACAGCAGACGAATGCGATGCCCTTGCCAAAAAACTGCTTCCTGAGGATGTATACGCTTATTTCAAAGCGGAATTTCGCGGACAGTTCACGGATGTGCGCCATATCGATGATAAGCCAGTGTATTAAGCGCGTGGGTGTGGGTTAAGGTTTTCAGCGCGCTGATGCTCTCTTGTCCTGAGATTGACTGCGGAGCATCAGGCTTTTGATGCGTTCGACAGTTAGGGGTTTTTCCCAGATGTGGTCGGCACCCGAGGCGGTGATTGCGTCGATTTGGTTTGCCTCGCACCTACGGGTCACGACCACGAGAGTTGCAGTAATTGTGTGATCTTTGTTCTCTTTGGACCGGATACCTTTCAGGCAATTTAGCAGCTCTTCATACCCAAGTTCGTCCGTTAGGATCAGGATCGTGTGATATCCTGGAACATATGTCCTGGGTAAATCAGACAGCAGCGCTGTTGTTTCTACCGGCATGGAATGGTGGTTGAAGAAACGAACGAGAAATTTACTGCTTACTAACGTTTCATCGCCGACTAGAACTCGGTTCTCACGCTGAGTGTGGATTGGGGTAGGAGTTGGTTGGGGCTGTTTGGTAACGCTTGGAGCTCTCTCAGTTTCTTCACTGGAATCCAGGATGACTTGAAACTGAATCGTTGTCCCCGTCTCGGAGGAATCGATCACTTCGATCTCACCCTGCATGAGTTCACATAGTTGTGAGCAGAGAGCCAGTCCCAGTCCTGTTCCACCCATGCGCTGGTCTTTTGTTGGGCTCGCTTGTTTAAACGGCTTAAATAGGTGTTGAAGCCGTGAAGCAGGGATGCCACATCCTGAATCTTTAACGCGGCAAATGAGCTGACCCTTTGAGTCGGAGGCATCGAGCCAGTCGATATCAACGTCGATGTTCCCACTGGGCGGGGTGAATTTGACTGCGTTGTCGAGTAGGTTCTTCAGGACCTGGATCAAGCGCAGGCGGTCGCCTCTGATGAAATCAGGTGCGCTTCGTGGCAGGTGCGTATTGAGAGCGATCTGTTTTTCGTGGATGCGTTCGTCGAGTAGGGACAGGCAATCGTTGAGCCAGTCTTCTAGAGTGAACTGCTCGGAAGATAAAGCGATGGTACCCTGGTCAGCTTTTGCAAAGTCGAGTAAGTCGTTCGACAGATCGAGGATAGTCTGCGCGTTACGTGCCACGAAGGCGGTATATTCGCTTTGTTCTTCGTTGAGCGCGGTTTCGCTCAACAGCTGGGTAAATCCGAGAATGTTTTGGAGGGGTGAGCGGATCTCGTGGCTTACCATTCCTAGAAAAACCAGCTTTTGGTCGGATACGGTTTCGGCATCAATCTTAGCTTTAAGGTAGGCGCGCTGGATGTCCTCTCGGGTGTGTCGTTGGCGAAAGTGCTCAAACGCCTTGTTGATGGCATGGCGAAAGCGGACCGGTTCAGCGGCAGAGATATTCAGCACGTCGCATGCGCCGGCTCGTAGCAGTTGGGTGGTCAAGGCATCATCAAATGAGTCGACACAAATGATAACCGGTAGATTCCTAAAGTGTAGGATCGTACTCAGGGTCTCTGAGAGGAATAAGCGTTGTCCAGACTGGAAATTTATGAGGACGATGGCCGGTGGATCGTCATCCATTTCCTGATCCGTAGTCTGAAAAAATCCTAAACATTCAAACGCAAGATTGCGCTCTAAGGTAACGCCATCAGGTGCTGTATAGGAAACGGTGATGCGGCGCTGGATCTCATCGAGCGCCTCCGAATCGTTTCCAATGACGAGAACTTTCATAGGGTTTTAATTTGAAAACCCCTGACGGGTTAGGAAGATTTTAAGGAGTTTCCAGTGAATTATTGAATCTGTCCGCGGCTTTACATAATTGATACAAGTTCACCAGATGAAGGATTCGCACTCTCAACAGGCTAACGTTCCTGAGGCACGCTTTTTGGGCAAGGCTAGCCCGGAGATTCACCACTATGATGCTGGGTTGCTCGTGCAGATTCCGCGATCTTCTAATCGTGATGCATCTGGCATCGATGCGGACGCCCTCGGTTTCGTTGGCTGGGATATTTGGACCGCTTGGGAGGTCTCTTTTCTTTTAGAAAGTGGATTGCCTCTTGTCGGAGTGATCCAGTTTTGGGTCGATCAGAATTCACGCTGCATCATCGAATCGAAATCTGTGAAATTATACCTATCTAGTTTCAACGAAACGGTGATGGGAACTGCTGTCGATAGCGCCCGAGCAACCTTTTTAGACCGTGTAAGTAAGGATCTCTCGGCGGTGGCTGAGGCAGAGGTTAAAGTTCGATGGGTCGATACTTGGGGGACGGGTTCAGACCTTTATGAGGCTCCCCTTCTCGAAGAACGCTTTGGGGACACCGGACCCTTTCCAAATGAGTTGAGTTGCGTGGGCGCGGAAGATTTGAGTTGGGTGACTGCGCGTTCTGCTTTGTTGCGGTCGCAGTGCCGGATCACGAGGCAGCCGGACTGGGGAGATGTATTTGTTGCGTATCGTGGGAAGACTGTCCCAGACGGACGTTCTTTACTGGGGTATATTCTGAGTATGCGTCTTGAGGAACACTTTCATGAGGAGATCGTCGAACAAATGTATCGAGATCTTTGGCAGGCATGTGACCTTAAAAACCTGTTAGTATATGCGCAGTATACGCGGCGGGGCGGTGTCGACATCAATCCCATGAGGGCCAGTAGCGCGGAGGCGATAGAGCGGTGGTGGGGGTCTGGGTTCTCGCCATTCCAACCGATGTTTAGGCAGTGATTAAGCCTGACGAAGACGGCCGGGATCGTATCTACGATGTGCCTCAGGATGAGGTGCGTCCGTTTGTTTTCGATTCCCAGGTAGCATCTGTGTTCGACGACATGATTCGCCGCTCTGTTCCGGGTTATGGACTGACTTTGCAGTTGATCTCGTCTATTGCTTCCAGATTGAAACATCCTGTGCGCGTCTATGACCTGGGTTGTAGCTTGGGTGCGGGGATGGCGTCTGCAGATCGGGGTATGGCAGGATCCGGTGTGGAAATCGTGGGTATCGATACTTCAGATTCGATGTTGTCGCGGGCTAACGAGCA
The DNA here is from genome assembly GCA_013215165.1 of Opitutales bacterium. Taxonomy (NCBI): domain Bacteria; kingdom Pseudomonadati; phylum Verrucomicrobiota; class Opitutia; order Opitutales; species Opitutales bacterium. The sequence continues at coordinate 64,196 of JABSRG010000006.1, forward strand.
TTTGAGCGCCTGTGGTATGGCACATCCGTTTCAGTTAATCAGGGCCGATGTATGCGATTATACTCTACTCCAGCACAACCTGTGTCTTCTCAATTTTACGCTTCAGTTTGTAGATCCCACACAGCGTGGTGAGCTGATTCGAAAAATTCACGACGCATTACTTCCAGGTGGCTACCTGATTCTTTCCGAGAAGATCGAGTTTGAAACGGTTGAAGAGCAAGAGCTTCAAACCGACTGGCACCACGCATTCAAGAGCCTGAATGGTTATTCAGATTTGGAGATCAGCCAGAAGCGTACTTCTCTTGAGAATCGGCTTGTTCCTGAGACGCGCGCCGCGCATGTCCATCGTTTGAGATCAGCTGGGTTCTCTCAAGTAGTTCCCTGGTTTCAAGCTTTCAATTTCGTTTCATTTGTGGCGGTAAGATGAAGCTGGGAGCCGAGTTCTTTGCTGATTGGTTGGCATCTGGGGCGGCTCCAGATTGGGTCGAATCTTTGGGGCAGTCAGTGGCCCACGCTTGGTCCCATGCGAGCCACGGAGACGAGCCCAGGTGGATGGAGGCCTTAGAGAAACTGCCAGTTTGGCCCGAAGCACGTATTTGTCTTGGAGCACCGATCGTGGGTGTCAGTCCGAAGGAACCATTGAGTGTTGCAGAGAAAGAGGCTCTGAAAGAAGCGTTGATGCAATTGCATCCCTGGCGGAAGGGACCTTTTGATCTAGGCGGTGTAACCATCGATACAGAGTGGCGTTCGGACTGGAAATGGGATCGAATTTATCCGTCGATCGGCTCATTAGACCGAGCGCATGTCCTCGATATCGGATGTGGTAGCGGATATCACTTATGGAGGATGTTACAGGCGGGTGCACAGCGCGTATTCGGTGTCGAACCGGTGCTTTTATATGCTCACCAATTTGCAGCATTGCAGCATTTTCTAGGATTCCGCGAACAGGCTACGGTGGCTCCGATGACGTTTGAGGCGATGCCTTCAACATCTTCTGGATGGGATGTGATCTTCAGTATGGGTGTGCTTTACCATCGGAAAGACCCGATTCAACACCTGTCAGATATCCGATCGCGCCTGAGAAAGGGTGGACGTCTCATCCTGGAAACTCTGGTTGTCGAAGGTGATGCACAGATAGTGTTCGTACCGGCGGGGCGCTATGCTCAAATGAGGAACGTCTGGTGCCTGCCTTCGGTTGAAGCCATGCAGCTCTGGCTGGAAAAGCTCCGGTTTGAGGAAATACGTCTGATCGATGAAAACCAGACATCACTCGAGGAGCAGCGTTCTACCGAATGGATGCGATTCGATTCTTTGGAGAGTTTTCTGAACCCATCGGATATTAATTTGACGATAGAAGGTTATCCATCACCGCGCCGTGCCACTTGGGTCGCTCATCGTTTCAAGGATTGAGTTTTTCCCTTTGTAACATCTGTCACTTATCTACATCCCTTTAATTGACATGCGTTTACCCCTGATGCTGGTTATCTTTTTCATGGTCTTTAACCCAGCTTGGGCGGTTAAGCCGCTCGACCTTCGCAAACGCGAGAGTGTTCTCTCCAAGCATAGCTTTAATACAAAGGAGGCTGCCGGCATGGACAGGCGTTCAAACATTTTGAATGAACGATTCAGTATCAAAGACTGGTCGAAGCGTTACAGTCCCCTAGGGAATCGTAGGAGTGCGATCCAAGCCACTGAATCAAAGGAAAAAAACGTCCTCAGTAATGCAATATATGATCGTGAGTTAGCTCGAATCTCGACTGACCAGACGGCGATGACGACTGACGAGGGTGCGTTCTCGACCGGGAGCCGGAATCGATTTGACAACCGAAGAGCCAGGCGTTTTGACGAAGCGAGGGTAATTCAAGAGACAGACCTAGGTGTCAGCCAATGGTATGCAGTCGCCGAGGAAATTTCGATGCGAGATATCAACCGCTACCAATTCCGTAGCTCACGCGAAGACGAACCGTTAAGGCGGACTCCAGTCAACGAATCTGAGGAGTGAGCAGTTACAGTTCGCTAATCTCGGTGACGGGAGGGACGAGGGGTTCCTGAGGCGCATCCAGGGTTACGCTTTCTTCACCTCCAGTCAGTGCGTCGGGGGAAGCTTCTGCGGCAGTGCTCGGTGCGATGTCCTGGTCTGTGGGTAACGCGCGGGCTACGAGACGTTCTGCTCCTGGCCGACCTAGATGCTGTCTAATGCCAGTTTTCGACTTTTTCTCAGCCAAAATAGCGCACTCCAGAGCGGAAAATACCCTGATCTTTTTCTCCGGGGATATTGATTCCTACAGCGTCGCCAATGCGTTCTGAGTGTCCCATTTTTCCAAAGACTCGTCCATCTGGGCTCAGTAGGCCCTCGATTGCTAAGGATGAGCCATTGGGGTTGTCTGGAAAGGCTTGTGCAGCCTCGCCGTCTACTCCCGCGTATTGGGTTGCAATCTGGCCGTCCTTGCCGAGCTGAGCCAGGAAAGCCGGATCGCCAATGACACGTCCTTCTCCATGGGAAAGAGCGATTTGATGCGTTGCGCCCAATTTCGTTTCTTGAAGCCACGGACTGCATGTGGAGGCGATGCGTGTGGAAGCATAGCGGGAGATGTGCCGCCCAAGAGTGTTGTAAGTTAAAGTGGGACTGTCAGCCGTGTAGGATACAATGTCTCCATGAGGAACGAGTCCAAGTTTTATGAGTGCCTGGAATCCGTTGCAGATCCCTAGAATTAGCCCGTCACGCTCATGTAAAAGACGACGCACGGCGTCAGCTACCCGATCGTTGCGGAAGGCGGTGGCAATAAATTTCGCCGAGCCTTCTGGCTCATCTCCAGAGCTGAAACCACCCGGTAACATAATGATCTGGGATTGATCGATCTCATCGGCAAAAGCGGCGATGGATTGCTGTAAAACGCTGCTATTGAAGTTGCGAAACAGGAAAACCTCCGGATTCGCTCCTGCTTTACGGAATGCCCGTGCACTGTCCCATTCACAATTAGTGCCGAAGAATGCCGGAATGATGACCCGGGGTCGTGCACATCGTGTTGGGCTTCGGGTAGCCGCACCTTTTACCGAAAATGAGGGCGTAGATGCACTCTCCAAAGAAGCATGAGGCTGTGAGGGAAAGGTGTCTTCCAGAGGCTCGGTCCAGTCAGGAACTAGGTCACGGACCGCTATGCTTTGATTCTCCCAGGATAGGATGCCGCTATCCGACGTGGTGCCGATTCGTATGTAGCCCGCGTGTTCTAATGGCGGCTGTGGTTCTCTGGTTTGCACAAGAAACGATCCGGCCGGACCTATTGCATCGGTTGCTCGATCGAGCTGGACTCCGGCGTGATTCCCCATCGCCATGATACTCAGTTCAGTGAGGACGTGGCGGCGACAGAGCGCGCGTGCCGACTGGACCGTGTCGTTTGAGATGGCCCCATTTAAGGCACGGCAGGCATCTAGGATCTCTACCGGTGTAGCATCTATTTTGGGCAGAAAGCAGTAAAGGATGCCGTCGGACGCTTGCAGTGTTCCGCTTGTCACCTCGGATGCGTGTGCAATGCCTACTGCGAAGCTGATTAGCGTCGGTGGTACGGTAAGTTCTTCAAAGGTGCCAGACATGCTGTCTTTGCCCCCGATTGAAGGCGCACCGAAATCGATCTGCGCTTTGAGCGCACCGAGTAGCGCTGCGGTCGGGTGGCCCCATTTGACTGGGTCATTACCCAGTTTCTCAAAGTATTCTTGGCAGGAAATGCGCAGGCTTGCGGGATGACCGCCTGATGCCACGACCCGGGCAAATGAGGCGAGTACGGCGTCATAAGCCCCCTTAAATGGGTCGGCAGCGCTTTGGTAGGGATCAAAGCCCCAGGTCATTAAAGTAGCAGTCTGGGTGTCTTTTCCTAATGCAGGGACGAGGGCCGCCATGGTGTGCTCAGGCGTGGCTTGATAGCGCCCTCCGAGCGGATGAAGGACTGCTCCGGAACCAATGGTGCTATCGAATTGTTCAATGAGGCCTGCTTGCGAACAGGTGTTGAGCTCACTGAGTGACGCACGGAGACCGGCAATGTCGAGCGAAGCCCTCGTGGGTTCACTCAAAGGCGACCGGACGACGCGGCTGCGGGCGCTCTGCTGTACGCCATTAGAGTCGAGAAACTCACGGGAGATGTCGACGATCGTGTCCCCTTGCCAAATCATCTTCAATCGCGCCTCTGCTGTAACATCTGCGACATGGACGGCCTCGAGATTTTCCAGCTCGGCAGCTTGCCGGAACGCGTCCCAATCCTCGGGTGCGATGACGACTGCCATGCGTTCTTGAGATTCGGAGATGGCGAGTTCAGTGCCATCCAGCCCATCATATTTTTTAGGCACGCGATCTAAGTGGACGATGAGACCGTCTGCGAGTTCTCCGATCGCTACGGAGATACCGCCTGCGCCAAAGTCGTTACACTTTTTGATTAAGCCTGTGACATCAGGCTTTCTGAACAGGCGCTGGAGCAGGCGCTCCGTGGGGGGATTTCCTTTTTGAACTTCGGCCGCATTGTCGAGGGCAGTTTCTGTATGTGCTTTTGAAGATCCTGTGGCGCCACCGATGCCATCGCGCCCTGTTTTGCCGCCGATGAGGACAATGATGTCTCCAGGTGTAGGGCTCTCTCGCCTGACCCATGCCTCGGGTGCTGCTGCAACCACGGCTCCTACTTCCATACGTTTGGCTTCGTAGCCAGGATGGTAGTGCTCATGTATAAGGCCAGTGGCCAAGCCGATTTGGTTACCATAAGATGAATAACCATCGGCGGCGCCACGCGTAATTTGTCGCTGTGGTAGCTTGCCAGGACGTGTCTGAAAAATGGGGGTGCGCGGGTCGGCTGAGCCCGTGATGCGCATGGCCTGATAGACATAAGCACGGCCAGACAGGGGATCACGTATAGCGCCGCCCAGGCAAGTTGCCGCTCCACCAAGGGGCTCGATCTCGGTCGGGTGGTTATGGGTCTCGTTTTTGAACATGATCAACCACGGTTCGGGGCCCTCATCGGTCTCGACTGTCACCCGAATGCTGGCCGCGTTGATCTCTTCGGATTCCTCCAAATTATTCAAAATGCCACGTTTCTTGAGTGCTTTCATCCCGATCAGGGCCATATCCATCAAGGAGATGGGGCGGGAGGTGTCTGGACCATAAACTTCGTCGCGCAGAGATAGGTATAGATTCCAAGCCTCGCGCACCTCAGGGTCGGCTATTTCTACAGACTCCAGTCGCGTCAAAAAAGTGGTGTGGCGGCAGTGGTCCGACCAGTAGGTGTCCAGAAGTTTTATCTCTGTGATCGATGGAGCGCGTTGTTCTTGCTCGCGAAAATAAGTCTGGCAGAAGACGAGGTCTTCGACGCTCATCGCCAGACCAAGTTCTGATGCGATGTTCGACACCTGAGTCGTATCGGCGTCTAGAAATTCACTGAGGCGCACGACAGGCTGAGGGGTGGGGGAGGCAACCCTCAGAGAATCGGGCAGATTAAAAGAGACTGAGTGGGAGTCGACCGGATTGATGATCCACCGTTGTGCAGCCTGTATATCTTCCGAGGTAATGTCATCACCCTTGAGCACATATACTTGTGCGGTCGCAACGGTCGGGTTGCTTCCCGGTGCGAGGAGACGCAGGCACTGTTCTGCCGAATCGGCCCGCTGGTCGAATTGCCCCGGGAGATAAGCCACTGCGAAGGCATGCGGCTCATTTTCAGGCATCCATGCCTCAAGGACGTTATCAACAGGTGCTTCAGAAAAAACTCCGTGGCGCGCCGCGGTAAATATATCCGCCTCGACTCCTTCGACGTCGTAGCGGTGAATTTGCCGAATTCCGCTGATCGCGCTGAGGCCAAGTGTGTGGTTCAACTCTTCAAGGAGGCGCTGAGCAGTATGGGCAAATTCTGGTTTCTTTTCGACGTAGATCCGGTGGACAGACATGGCAGTTTTGGTGAAATCGGATAGAAAGCATGCTGTTGAGCGAACACAACCCTGCGTTGTATCAATGAAAATTTCTCAATTCAGCGGGAACTATTAATAGGCATGTCGGTTGCTATTTATGCCGTTCCGCGTTCGAGCTGGTAAACACAAGCCGCGTGGACCACCACCAACCCTAGATTCATGAAAGCTACTGGAAAAAAAAGACTCGCCCTCCCTGCTAAGCTCCTGTTCAGCCTGATCACGACCTGCGCGTTGACGACTGCGTCATACGCTCAGCACGAAGTCGACAGCGAAGAAGCGGAGGCGGAGCCCATCAAGATTAACGGCAACGAGAATGCCTTCGGTTCGTCGCAAATGGCTTATGCCATGATCATGCAGAACCTGCAGCGCATCAATCGTTACGCTTGGGAAGAAACGCAGGATCTCGTTGCCGCCATTGCGGCGCGCGAGGGGGTGCCTACAGACCACATTATCGTTACTGCCGGATCAGGTCCTGTACTGTCCATGACAGGTATGTGGAAAGGCTTAGAGGGCGGCAATATGATCATCGCCACACCTGGATACCAGCAGCTTGCGCGTACCTTCGAGGCATTCGGCGGCACTGTGGTTAACGTCCCAGTGACTCCTGCCCCGGAATTGAAGCATGATCTCGATGCCATGGAGGCGATGATTAATGATGAGACTCAGATCCTCTATATCTGCAATCCGAACAACCCCACTGGCACTATCGTCGATCCTGATAAGTTGCGTGAGGTAGCTTCGCGCGCTTCTGAAAAGACACTTGTCTTTATCGACGAGGCTTATCTTGAGCTCGCTGATGATTTCACCAAGAACACCATGGTGGATCTCGTGCGTGACGGCAAAGACGTCATCATCGCACGTACGTTCTCGAAAGTGTATGGTATCGCTGGCCTCCGTATTGGATATGGCGTAGCAAAGCCTGAGATCATTAAAGAACTCCGGAAATTCTACCAGGGTGGACCTAACATTCTCGGTGCAGTGGCAGCCACCGCCTCGCTCCAAGACCCATCGTGGTACGAGCAGAGCCGCATGATGTATATTGAGACCCGCAAGATGGTGACCGACGCTTTCGATGCGATGGGAATCGAATATGCTGAGCCATCGGGCAGCTTTGTCTTCTTCAAAACAGGCATGCCTATCCAGCAATTCCAAGCTGCCATGGAAGCCGAAAACATTCTGGTAGGCCGTCCATTCCCTCCGATGTTCGACTGGTGTCGCGTATCCATCGGTACTCAGGATGAGATGGCCGCTTTCATAGAAGCGGTTAAGAAGATCCTCGATAAGGACGCTGCTTAATTCTCTTTTAAGAAATTCCAAAACTTAGGGTGCGCCCGGATGTCTCAGCATTCGGGCGCATTTTTTATCCCTCTTTCACACCATGGACATGCTATCTCGACGCGGTTTCTTGAGGCGATTTACCCTCGCGCTCGGGGGCGGTGGTCTGGCCTCAGGTTTATGGAGTCAGACCTTGATGGATCCGAGTGGACCCAGGCCCGACTTTCGTCATCCCGAAGGCCGGCATATCAATCTGGCAGGAAATGAAAACCCCTTCGGTCCCTCACCCGCAGCGGGAGTCGCCATCGCCAGTAATGTGGGGAATAGCGTACGTTATCCCTGGCGTGAGGAAGTTGTGTTGACAGAGGTAATTGCGTCCTACGAGGGCGTCGACCCAGAGCGGATTGTTCTGACTAATGGCTGTGATGAACTCCTTGCTATTGCGGGTATTATGGCCCGCGACCGTGGGGGAAATTTGCTATCCTCTACCCCGACCTATGATTGGCTGGGTGAGTATTGCGAAAAGCATGGAGGGGAAGTGCGCTGGATAATGCATCGAAAAGACGACATGGCGCACGATCTCGATGGCTTTAAAAGAGCGACGGATCAGCAGACATCTATGATCTATCTCTGCAATCCCGATACTCCCTCTGGTACGATGCTGTCTAAGCAAGTGCTTCAGGACTATATCCTGAGTATTCCAAAGGACGTGATTGTCTTTATCGACGAGGTTTATCTCGATCTTCTGGATGACTTTTCGCAACTCACATTGACTCATCTTCTGCTGGAGCGGAAAAACCTGATAATCGGTCGCTCATTCTCCAAACTCTATGCATTAGCGGGGCATCGTGTCGGCTATGCAGTGACTTCGCCCAGCCTGGCTAAAGAGATCCAGAAATACAAAACGTCGTCGATGAACTACCTTGGTGTCGTTGCGGCACAAGCTAGCCTCTATGATGTAAACTTCCGAACATTTAGCCGGCGTAAAATCCGGGAGGGGCGCGGGCGTTTTTGCGGACTGCTGGATGACCTCGGTCTCACCTATAACCCGTCCGTGGGTAATTTCATTTTCCATCGCACAGGTATACCGATCAGGGAATATCAAGAGATTACCAAAGCAGCAGGATTCGTTGTTGGAAGACCGTTTGAGCCTTATGATGACTGGTGTCGAATCTCAGTCGGAAGCGATCAAGAGATGCGATCCTTCAGCCGCTTCATGCGATACACTTTTGCTTAGAATAGGCCCTCTATTCCCGGTGTTTGTAACTCCAATTTGTATTTTTGGTGAACAAAATAAAAAAATGGAATTGAACCTACTTCGACTGCCTCCAAATTGGAGACAGCGTTGGCAGATCCGTTGTGCGAGTGTTTTTTTGGGCATCTTCACTCAAGCAATGGGTATGCCAAGGCCGTTTTGTTTACCTTGAGACGGATTGGATCACAATGAAGCCAGTTGAGATCATCGGAGGCGGAGTCGCTGGACTCGCACTAGGCCATGCTTTGGCGAACAGGAATTTTCCGGTATCGGTCGTCGACGCAGGACGTTATCCGCGTCACCGCGTATGTGGTGAGTTTATCTGTGGGGTCAGCTCGAAGACTCTGGAGGCCTTGGGGCTCCCAGACCTCAAAACAGAGGGCGTGACCCACCGAAACGTAGCCTGGTTGAAACAGGGACGACTACTTTTGAATGAGGCGTTGCCGGTCGAGGTGATCGGTGTGTCGCGCTACCGCATGGATGCGTGGATTGCAGATCGTTTCCGCTCGGTGGGAGGCGCGTTGACAGAAGGAGAAAAGCGGGAAGGCGTAGCGACGTCTCCAGGCATTGTCGATGCACGCGGTAGGCGTTACCGAAAAGGCCCATGGCTGGGGTTGAAAATGCACCTGACAGACTTTGAGCCCATGGCAGACCTAGAAGTGCACCTCGGTCATCGTTCTTATGTGGGTATTTCTGCAGTAGAGGACGGGCGATACAATGTGTGCGGGTTGTTTCGGCGCATTCAAGGCCTGCGCGCGCGGGGACCTGAATTGCTGCTAGCATACCTCAAGCGATGTGGCATGGGTCCATTAGGCGAACGAATCGATGTAAATCAGATCGATGTCAGCTCCGTGATCGGTGTCTCCCATTTTGATTTTCGGACCCACCTGAAACGGTCTCAAGGTTTCGCTTTGGGAGACCGTTGGGGCGTCATCCCGCCCTTTACTGGTAACGGTATGTCGATGGCGCTCGAGAGCGCTGCCTTGGCTATTGCGCCTTTAAGTGACTATGCCCGGGGTGATTTGGAATGGGAGGCGGCTTGTGTGCAGTACCATACCACGATGCGCAGACATCTGAAGCGGCGTCTCGGCACTGCTGGAAGCTTGCATCCATTTTTGCTCAATCCTGCAGGGCAGAAGCTCCTAGGCTGGTTGGCCCAGTCACGATTGTTGCCATTTCAGGCCTTATTTAGAGCAACGCATTGAGGGCTTTATCTTTGCAACAGACCTGATCTTGGAAGCAGTGCAAGGTTTCCTCTCGGGTCATCGCGACAGCGATTGCCAAAGTGACCCAGCTGGGGGGCGGCGCTTCGTCGCCGCCGTGCGCGGCTCGGAATTTATCGCTTGCGAATTTCGCTCAAGAAGGCCTCCACTGAGTCTTTCAGAGTTTTAGACTCTTCGATCATCCCAGCTGCAGCAACTTGAAGCTCATTGGTCGACGCCACACTCTCGTCCGCAGCAGAACGCACCTCAGTGATATTGGTCGATACCTCGCCTGTTTGAGCAGCTGCTGAGGCAACGCTGCGGCTGATTTCACTGGTGGTGTCATTTTGTTCTTTGATCGAAGAAGACAAATTATTGGTGCGTTCATCGACTGCAGATATCTCATTGATGATTTCAGCGACGGATCGAATGGTCTGCGAGGCGCTAGACTTGATGTCGTTGATCTTCTGAGAGATTTCATTCGTCATACGCTGCGTCTCAGTGGAGAGGGATTTTACCTCGTTGGCAACGACTGCAAATCCCTTACCTGATTCCCCTGCACTGGCAGCTTCGATCGTCGCATTCAGAGCCAACAAATTCGTCTGCTCTGAAATGCCGATGATGGCCTGAGTCACACTATCGATCTGCTCGATGGCATTCTGAAGGTCTTCGAGTTTCTGCTGAGATTGATTAGCTGACTGCGAACAAGCCATCGTCCTGTTGGCCGTATCGATGACAGTTTCAGAGATGTTGCTGATAGAAATGGTCAATTCCTCGGCTGCAGCAGCGACTGTTTGGACATCGGCCGCGGCAGTTTGTGAGGCATCTGCCACTGATGCTGACATGTTTGAAGAATTCGAAATCAGGCCGGAAAGCTGGACCGACATTTCGTGCATTTTCTGGGACTCAGCTTCGACGCGTTTAACGATGCCATAGACACTCTCTTCGAATTGATCTGCCATCTGAATGGAAGCAGCTTCGAGCCTTTGTTTTTCGACTGCGTTGTCTTTAAAGACTTTCACGCACTCAGCCATTTCACCGAGTTCGTCGCGGGATTGGAAAGTCTCAAGGTCGATGGCGGTGTCACCTTTTGATAGGCGATTCATGACATCGGTTAGGCCGAGAATACGGCGTGAGACACGTAACTGAATATAGTAAAATTGGAACGCGCTCAGGACGATCACGGCTATGAGTATGCCTGCGTAGAAGAAAAATTGAGCCGTGGAGGTGCTGCGGCGATTGTTCATATATCCCTCCATTTCGCTCGCCGCCAAATAAGACAAGTCCACTGCGCTCTGGAGTGCTTCTGATGATACGGTAAAAAATCGTTCGAAAGATATGGGGAGCGTAGAGCCCTGTTCTGATGCCCCGATCAAATCTTCGCGCGTCGCCTTGTAGGTGCTGAAATAGGTCGTTTTCAATTCCGCGATAGCGTCTACAATGCTCTCATTTATAGCCCCTGATTCGGCTATGACCTCAAGTCGAGCCATCGCCTCTTGCGCGCGCTTGTGGTCTGCATGCATCTCAGCTCGAATGCTCGCGGCAATGGGACGTCCAGTAGCCGTGGCAATCGCCAAATGTGTGCGCTCCCGTCCGCCAAATTCGCGCACCGCCCATGCATTTTCTTGAACGAGCTTGAGGCTCAACAAGGCGGTAGATACCTGATTCCCATCTGCAGATAGTTTAATTGGAAGGTGAGAAAATGCCAGGATGACGTCTTTCATCTCCGAGGGGAGGCCGCTGACTTCTCCACGGACTCTCTGATCCAAAGGTTTACTTAGATTTTGATCTGCTCTGGCACGAATGCCTTGGATCGTTGTCTCGAGCTGTTCCAGGCGCTCGATAAAGGTATCTCCGAGTCGGAATGTGCCGTAATCGTCCACCAGCTGTTTCACATCCTCAAAGCCCTGGTCGGAGATCGTGCGTTGCTGATCGATGAGATTGCGGAACGACGGCTGGATAGGTTCGTCGAGATTGAGGTTTACTTGCATGACCGAGCGCTCGAGGGAAAGCTCGATGATCGCCTTGTTCATGATCGCTGTTGCCTCGATGCTCGACTGCATCTCCATACTATCGATCTTAGTGCTGTAGAGATCAGTGAGCTTAAATGATATGATCGTTATGAACGAAAGGCCCAGAACTGAAGTGATAATAAGGCAAGTTTGACGAATGTTCATCGTGGCTAAAATTCGGTCTTAGTCGGTTTTCTGGTGTTAAGCGGGTCCTTCCTGGGTATCGAAACACTACGCGCGCAATCCTCAGGTATCGGTCTATAGGAAAATACTTCGCATAGCATTCCGGCTTCTTTAGCGGAGATTCGATTATTCGCTATCAACATGCTTGTGGAGGAATATCGATCTGTATTTTCGGCGATGGACAGATTGTTTGTCGCTGAAATCCCTAAAACAACGAAAAGGGCGCTGATTATGTTGTGAGCTACGCGAAATCTGGCACCTGCTTGGCTGATGCTAAAGGAAAAATGACTACAGAATTCGATGAAGACTATGCCGAACTGTTAAGAGGCTTTGACGAGGAGTTCTCGAGTTTTAGGGAACAGCTTGCGAAGCGATCAGATGCTGAAAAAAAGAGGGACACATACATCCTCGAGCAACATTCGAAGGGAAAGCGTTGGAAAATAGTTTTCAAAAAAGCCTCTAAGAAGTTCGATTTCGATGCTCTAGATCCGTCTGATTCGAAATACGATTATTGGGTGAACTACTATGAGACGTTTATCAGAATGATTTCAATCGGCTTAAAGCTGCATGAGTTTGGCGAGAACTTAGATCGCTTGAAAGAGACGGATGAAAAAATAAATGCACTCTATCGGGCAATAGAGGATGAGGATTCTTCGAGCTTCGATTCTGAGACCGAATAAATCGGGTGCAATTGAAGGGGCGGGGAAATCCCCCCGTTGCTTCAATTGCATCCATTTTGATCTATTCTCCAACAACTCGATTGCCCCCTTGCTCAATATCTGTTGAGGTGCCGGTTTTTTTTGAACTGGGGACTATTGCCATGTTTAAGCTGATTTATCGAAAATACGGAGAGCGCCTGCGCGTTAAGGATGATTTACTGTCGGGGCTCACGGTGGCTTTGGCGCTTGTGCCGGAGGCGGTGGCTTTTGCATTTGTGGCGGGCGTAGATCCGTTGTCGGGGCTTTATGCGGCCTTTTTTATTGGTTTAATCACAGCGACGATCGGCGGACGCCCCGGAATGATCTCTGGAGCTACTGGAGCTATAGCGATCGTGGTGGTGTCATTAGTGATCGAGCACGGGGTTCAATACCTCTTTCCGGCGGTGGTGCTGATGGGCGCGATCCAGGTGACCGTGGGATTACTCAGGTTGGGGAAATTCATTCGTCTGGTGCCGCACCCTGTGATGCTTGGATTTGTAAATGGTCTGGCGATCGTCATTTTTATGGCTCAAATCCCTCAATTCACCGTCGATCCGACAGATGTGCACGGAGCGGCTTGGATGCAAGGAGGTGAGCTCTTTTGGATGCTGGGGTTGGTAGCTGTAACGATGGCCGTCATTCACTTTTTGCCCAAGTTGACTCAAGCAATTCCTTCTTCGCTCGTAGCTATTGTGGGCGTAACCTTAGCCGCGTTCGCGGTTGAGCGATTTCTAAACGTCGAAATTCGTACCGTCGGAGATATCTCGAGTGTGGGCGGTGGATTGCCGGTATTTCAGTTGTTTTCTGTCCCAATGACTTTGGAGACTCTGTGGATCATTCTGCCCTACGCCTTCATTATGGCATCTGTGGGATTGATTGAATCTTTAATGACGATGCAGCTGATCGATGAGTTGACCGAAACCCGAGGGCAAGGAAATCGAGAGTGTTTGGGTCAGGGCGTGGCTAATGTTGTGACCGGGTTTTTCGGTGGCATGGGGGGCTGTGCTATGATCGGACAGTCTATGATTAACATTCGCTCTGGGGGGCGGGGTAGACTCTCTGGGATCTCGGCGGCGCTGTTTCTTTTGATCTTCATCCTATTTGCATCTGGATTGATCGAGCAGATATCGATGGCGGCCTTAACGGGCGTGATGATGATGGTCGTGCTTGGCACCTTCGAGTGGGCGTCACTCCGCATCTTTGGAAAGGTGCCTAAGGAAGATATCTTCGTTGTTGTGCTGGTTACCTTAGTGACTGTCTTTGCTCATAATTTGGCATTAGCCGTGGCTGCTGGAGTCGTCGTCTCTGCACTGGTCTACGCCTGGAAGACTGCGAAGCAAATTTGGGCTGAAGAGAAAGTCTCCGAGGAAGGCAGTAAAATTTACCTCCTACATGGGCCCTTGTTTTTTGCTTCGGTTCAGAATTTTCAGGATATTTTTAATCCTCAAGAGGATCCCGAAGATGTCATCATCGACTTTAAAATGTCTCGGGTATGCGACCACTCGGCGCTAGAGGCGATCAAAGTGCTTGCTGAGCGGTATGAAAAAAACGGCACCAAGCTGCATTTGCGTCATCTGAGTAACGAATGCCGTGTGCTCTTAGACAAGGCGGGTGATTTGGTGGAGGTCAACGTCGTAGAAGATCCAGATTATCACGTTGCCGTTTGAACACGGGATAGATTGTAGCATTCGGATAATGATCGCTTGATCTGCTGAGGTCTGCTGCACACTGTCCGCACCATGTCGATTCATGGAGTGGAAATCAGTTTCTCAGTCGAAGAGCTGCGTGTGATTTTAGGCGGTGACTGCCGCGTGATCGGTGTCTACGAGGGTGTGATATCTGGCATCGCGTCGCTAGATGCAGCGCAGCCTGGGGAGCTCTCGTTCTTAGCCAATCTCAAATATCGTAAACAAGCTCAAGAGAGTCGGGCTTCAGTGATCCTGATTCCTCTAGGAGTAGAGATCGAGCCCGGAGCTGATCAGTGTTTCATCGAAATGGAACATCCCTCTTTGGGTTTGGCGCGGGTGTGCGAGACGATTGAGGACCGCTTAAATCCAAGACCTGCGGCCGGGATTGATCCGATGGCCAAAGTGGCACCGGATGCTGAGGTGTCAGACTCGGCGTATGTCGGGCCGTTTTGTGTGATCGAGAGCGGAGGCAAGGTTGGGGAGCGGGTTCAATTGGTCAGTCACGTCTTCGTCGGGCGTTCTGCGGAAGTGGGCGCGGACAGCGTGTTGTTTTCAAATGTGGCCTTACAGCACTATTGCCAGGTGGGTGCACGCTGTCGTGTGCATGCTAATACGGTTATCGGATCGGATGGCTTTGGCTATTCCACTGTAGCAGGGGTGCATCATAAGGAGCCCCAGATTGGTATTGTGGTTGTGGAGGACGATGTGGAAATCGGTGCGAACGTGGCAATCGATCGAGCCCGGTTCGAGGTTACCCGCATTGGTCGGGGAGCCAAGGTAGATAATTTGGTCCAGATTGCGCACAATGTTGAGATTGGACCCGGTTCGATTGTGGTCGCGCAAACGGGTGTGAGTGGTTCTACGCGGGTCGGCAAATACGTCATCCTAGCCGGACAATCGGGGATCGCGGGTCATATTACGATCGGGGATCAAGCTGTGGTCGGCGCACAGGCGGGGGTAAACCGAGATATTGGCCCCGGCGAAAAAGTACGAGGCACGCCGCATGTATCCATGGGCGAGTTTGGTCGGATCGCGGTCTTACAAAAACGACTCCCAGATTTGTTCAAACGTGTAGATAGGCTGGAGAAAGCTCAGTCTACTTCCGAAACGTAGCGCGAGCAGCCTGATTAATTTGTATGGCTAACCTAAAAATCCTTTCGGGAAATTCGAACCGTCCTTTGGCGCAAGCTATTTGCGAGGCCATGGGAGTGCCTCTGGGAGATGCTACGGTGTCTACATTTCCAGATGGGGAGACTTTCGTAAAGATAAACGAAAATATCCGCGGACAAGATGTCTTTATTGTTCAGTCGATGAGCAATCCTGCCAATCACCATCTGATGGAGTTGCTGATTATGATCGATGCAGCGCGTCGGGCCTCTGCGGATCGTATCACCGCGGTGATTCCCTTTTATGGCTATGCACGCCAGGATCGCAAAGATCAGCCGCGGGTTCCCATAACCGCGAAACTCGTGGCCAATTTGCTAACATCAGCCGGAGCCACACGTGCGTTAATGGTAGATCTCCACGCGCAGCAGATCCAGGGATTCTTTGATATACCGGTGGATCACCTGTATGCCTCACCCATAATTTTTGATCACCTGAAAGCCTACCGTGACAGTAAACTGAGTCTATTCTCTCCGGATGTGGGCGGCATGAAAATAACAGAAGCTTATGCCAAGATGCTGGATGCTCCTATGGGCTTCGTCGCCAAGCGTCGTATGGATGCTAGCACCGTTGAGGCAAAAAGCATCGTAGGAGACTGCGCTGGTCGTGATATTCTCTTAATCGACGATATGACTGAGACAGCTGGAATCCTTATCGCAGCCGCAGCGTTATTGAAAAAAGAAGGCGCGCGCACCGTGAGGGCTGCAGTCACCCATTGCGTGCTCAATGCAAAAGGGCAAGAACGCTTACGGGCACCCGATTGTCTGATCGACGAGATCATTACCACCGACACCACTCAAGTGCCCTCGGAAGGTTTGCCGATCACCGTCCTGAGTGTAGCTTCGTTGATTGGCGAAGCGATGCTGCGGATCCACGGAAATAAGAGCGTTACCGGGCTTTTCCAGGTTACTGGATTTTAATTTTTAAAAATATTTAAATTCCGCTTGCAACATATGCGTCTCCTGCGCATTCCTAATAGTCACAAGCTTCCGCAAGGAAGTTTTGTGGTAACAGAATAAAGTAGAAATCAATGGCGCGCAGCTTAGGGGTAGGCTGCGCGCCTTTTTTTGTATCCTAAGACAATTTGCTCAAGGCCTCTGCGAATGCCGCCGACATAACGGAAACAGCGATCAGCCATATTCGGCTAGCCCGGATTTTGCATAAAAAAGTATCGCGAGTTGCGTTTAAACCACTGAAGGTCAGTGGATAACAAAACAAAAACAACCACAACCCGCGATGACAAAAGGTAAACAGCTCGAACTTCCTGGCACAAGAGTCAAAGGACGCAAAATTTCACTCGATTTCCAGGGTGCAGACGTCACCTCAGATGCAGGATTGATGCTCCTGCGCGCTGCTGAAGAACGCATCGGGATCTTTTCCCGTGTCGAAGGCGGTATCGTGGATAAACGACAACCCACTAAGCTGATCCACAAAGCTTCTACTATGATGCGGCAACGAGTCATGGCTATCGCTGCCGGCTATGAAGACCTTAACGATGCAGACACTCTCAGGTATGATCCCCTGCACCAGTCCTCGGCCAACACAGATACACAGATGGC
>JABSRG010000007.1 GCA_013215165.1 Opitutales bacterium
TAGACACGATCAACCGCTACAGCCCATCAATACTCAGGTTTGATCTCCGCCATCAGGTCTTATGGGATGGCTGTGATAGTTTTTTTGAGCCTCATGGATGCGAGCATTCGCATTACTTGAATAAGCTGCACTCCTCATATCGCCTACTGGGCGTATCTCTTCTATTCGTTGTTGGGGGCCATAAGCCTCAGCCTGGGTCACTTGATTAAGCTCAATCTCTGCATTGATCGAGGTGATGGCACCGTAGAGTGCGAGCCCATGGCCGCCGACGAAGGCTGCTGCCGCTACTAAGGGTAGGATGGCAACGTTTCCACTCGGATCGATATTGTTAACTGGATCTCCCTCAGCATAGGTATAGCGATTTCGCGACTGGGGACGTTCGGGGAAGCCGGAAAAATCGTCCCGCTGCATCCATCGCCTCAATCTCGGATTATAATGCCGCGCGCGTATCCAGATGAGTCCGTCGGCCGTGCCTACGCGCTCACCGTTGTAGCCGAGTGTGGTCCAACCATTGCCTTCTTGATAGGTTATGTTGCCGTAGGCGTCATATTGGCGGTTGAGGATGGTTTCTCCGTCGCTGCGGACGAGGCTCATGATCGAGCCGTTGTGATCCGCCTGTGGGAAACTGATTTCTTCCGATTCAATCTCATCGAACGCATCTCCGCTGTAATGGGTAACTTTCTGCGCAGTCAGGCCGAGTGGGCCGTAAGCGTAGCGTATCTCTTTGCGCTCACGGAGCGTATCGGGGGTCAAGGTCTGATGCTCAGACTCATGCTGATATGTGTAGCGATCTTCTCCCACGACTCTGGGATACTCCGCAAGCTAATCGATGACTAGATGGCTGATGATCGTTGTAAACCCCGAAGCTTCTCCACCATATTTGACGACCTCTTTTGAAAGCCATCCCGAGCCATCGTATGAATAAGAGGTTTTTGCAAATCTATTAGTTTTTATAAGTCTTCCGGTCGCATCATATGTGGCTGTGATTCCATCTGAATCGTGAGATGAGGCATTGGCATCACCCAGTGATATGAATATCATGTTGGAGGCCAGAAATATCAAATTTAACTTCACGAATAGGGCTCTGTTTATTGTGCTCATTTAAAAGTGTTGTAAAACAAGTTCTGGTATCCTACTTTGATAAAAAATTATTCGATTGTTTCTAGAACTATAAGAAATTTATTAAAATACTAATTTAGAGATAATCATCATTCTTATTAAATTTTAAAATTGAAATTTAAGCAGCGTAAAAACATGAGTTAATTTAATAAATAAATGCAATTTATGGGTTACGTCTGAATTTTGGATTTATTACCGAATGAGGATAATAGGTGAATTGATTTATCTCCCAAGCATACCATCTTGTTTTCCCGAATGGATAAAAGGTGACTCCATAGATATCTTCGGGATAAACATGCCCCCATATCGCAACCTCATGCTCAAACGCACTTGGCGTTACGCCACGCATTGTTTGAACGACGTCGGCTCCATTTCGTGGACGTATAACAAAAACATGATCAGCTCTGCCGGCAACATATCTCAGGGCAATGTCGAGATCGTGTGTTGTCGGTACAAAAGCGCTTGGTGGATTCTGGTTTCCTTGAACATGTTTGAAAAGGTCATTTGAGTCGCCTCTGGGTTGAAAGCCCCTAGCCATACCTGTGAAGGCGTCTACTCCTGGATCGCCTCGATATACAATGTCGTCGAGTGAAGCATAGACAAAGTTACTCGGTGCTATGTATTGATAGGGAGCATCTTGCCAGGCATTGGGGTCGTTGTACGCGGGGTGTTGCGTCTTGGCGTCGTAGTATTTTAGTTTTGGGTTGGCAGGGAAGAGGAGCTTTGACCGATTGCCTGTTATTCCTCTTCCAGTTGTTCTAGGCACTGAGCGACCTGAAATTGGCTGGGCAACTCGCGTAGGTTTATCAGCCAAGGTGGTCATGATCTGGCTTAATTGGGCCGAAGCTGTTCTAAATTCCACCTCTCTACGTAGTTCATTTATTCTTTTTCGGATAGTCGGTGAATAATGGGCACTCCGCTCAATGCCATCTTCTCTCCTGAGATAGGTATTTTCCATCTCCGTGAGTTCCAGCTGGGCATCAAATCCTTCTCCGGCACTAATCCAGCCCCAAATTGATGCACCAGCAAATACTGCGGCAGCGACTCCATGCCCAATCGCATTTCCACTGGGATCGATATTGTTCACCGGATCTCCCTCAGCGTAAGCATAGCGATTGCGCGATTGTGGGCGTTCAAAAAAACCTGGAAAATCGTCACGCTGCATCCATCGTCTTAACATCGGATTGTAGTGCCGTGCTCGCATCCAGATGAGTCCGTCGGCCGTGCCTACGCGCTCACCGTTGTAGCCGAGTGTGGTCCAGCCATTGCCTTCTTGATAGGAGACATTGCCGTAGGCGTCATATTGGCGGCTGAGGATGGTTTTTCCGTCGCTGCGGACGAGGCTCATGATCGAGCCGTTGTGATCCGTCTGTGGGAAACTGATTTCTTCCGATTCAATCTCATCGAACGCATCTCCGCTGTAATGGATTACTTTCTGCGCAGTTAGACCGAGTGGGCCGTAGTTATAGAGAATTTCTCTGCGCTCACGGAGCGTATCTGGAGTCAAGGTCTGATGCTCGGACTCATGCTGATATGTGTAGCGATCTTCACCTACGACTCGGGGATACTCCGCAAGCTCATCGATGACTAGATGGCTGATGATGGTGGTGAACCCAGAGGCTTCTCCACCATATTTGACGACTTCTTTTGAAAGCCATCCGGAGCCGTCGTAGAGATAGTGAGTCTCTGCAAACCCGTTAGTTTGAATTAGTCGACCAGCTGCGTCGTATGTGGCAGTGAGGGGATCGTTGTTAGAAATCGAAGCATGTACTACAATCGACGGAAATGTGATCAAAATTGCGTATTTAAATGAACGTATGAAGAGTTCATTAACGATTTTTTCTATCCGAGTGAGCGTTCAAAAATGAGGTTTAATTTATTTATAAGTACGTTTGAGTAATAAGATGAATTATCTCCTCTCAAATATGTATTTGACGTTGCCATCAAATCTGGCCCAATGACGATTTATTTCCGGAATTTCTGTGGATTTCATTCTTAAATAAAGATTGGTTGCCAAGTGGGTGCACAATTCCAGTAAACGGTTAAGGCCTATATTCGATACTCTCTTTGGAGCTACTTGATATAGGTATTGATAGGAAATCTAATTTGTAGTTGTTGCTAGCTCTTTTATTTCGAGATAAAATAGAGCGTGGATTTGATTTTCCTGTGAAAATCTTGGCGACTGAACTAGTGGTAGTTAAAGCATTTAAATTTGTAATCCTGTTCTTATAGCAATCCAGGCCATCTCTGGCAGCCACCTTGTGTTTCGGCGAGTAAAGGTGATAGTCACTAATTGGAAATCGATCGCTTCCGATATCTAATAACTGAGTTTTTTTCGGGAAAGAGAAAGCATCCGTGTTACAATTTTCAATCTTATGCTGTATTTCGATTTTCCGGAGATCATTAAGGGCATCTGCTGAAATACTTGCTCCGACGGTTTCGACAAATCGGCCACAGCAATCCACATTGTCGACTGGATATCCTTCTGTGTTGGCATAGCGACTATCTGAGATTAATCCGAGAAACACGGTGTATAACACTAAAGCTGCGTCCTAATATGTTATATCATCGACGATACATTCCGATAAGCAGCCATAGAAACTTATGTGGCCTTGATTGCTGCGTATAAGTGCACTTAAGGAGGTGCGCTTTTGAACGGTCATGGGGTAGCCCCAGTCTCGCATATTCACCGGGTCGCCAGGTCTGAGTGGGCTTACTAGATAATCCGGCATCATTGAGCCAGAGAGGTATGTGCGTGAGCCAATATAACTGCTATCAAGATCTTCAACTCGTTCGGGGCTTTCAATGCGTATTTGATCAATGAGCGAGAATGGGATGGTATTTCCATGTTTTGTCATCACCGTCACCGTCGTGTTAGGCGGCACGCGGTATTGTCGATTATACGAATTTGACGGAAACCAATCTGAATCTGGATGGACTTGTCGGTTGAACTGTAATTCTTGTTTATTTACCAAGCCGTCTGTGATCAGCAACGGTAACCCTCCGTGACCGACAATTGCCTTTTTATCGACTGGATCGACCAGGGGTGGTGCTATCCCTTCATATGGAAGTAAGAACATGACCTCTCCTCCTCTGTTTGTCTCTCCAAACATACCAAAGATACCATCCTGTGAATTTAGTGGAAATTTTGGTCTGTCTCTTCCCGCTGCAGTTGGGCGGCGTATAGAACTTGATCTTACTTTATAAGGATGGATCGGAGTTCCTGTGCTTTTGCCGCGGTAATCTGCTAAGTCAGTTAGCGCGTTGCCTAACTGCATGGCTGCAACACCGACTTCAATATCACGGTTCGCTGCTCTCATAAAATCGTTTACAGGATAGACACGCTGCCCCAAATCGTTTTTCCCGCCGCCATAGGATTCCCGCTGTATGCTGGTAAGTTTCGCATGTCCGTTACTCGCACGAATGAATCCGTATGTGGATAAAGCACTTCCGCTCAGAAAGACTCCAAGGACCGCTAAGGGCACAATTGCAACGTTTCCACTGGGATCGATATTGTTTACCGGATCTCCCTCGGCGTAGGCGTATCGATTGCGAGACTGTGGGCGTCCGGGGATACCGGAAAAATCGTCTCGCTGCATCCATCGTCTCAATCTCGGATTATAGTGCCGTGCTCGCATCCAGATGAGTCCGTCGGCCGTTCCTACGCGCTCACCGTTGTAGCCGAGTGTGGTCCAGCCATTGCCTTCTTGATAGGAGACATTGCCGTAGGCGTCATATTGGCGGCTGAGGATGGTTTTTCCGTCGCTGCGGACGAGGCTCATGATCGAGCCGTTGTGATCCGTCTGTGGGAAACTGATTTCTTCCGATTCAATCTCATCGAACGCATCTCCGCTGTAGTGGATGACCTTCTGCGAAATTAGACCGAGTGGGCCGTAGTTATAGAGAATCTCTCTGCGCTCACTGAGCGTATCCGGAGTCAAGGTCTGATGCTCGGACTCGTGCTGATATGTGTAGCGATCTTCTCCTACGACTCGGGGATACTCCGCAAGCTCATCTATGACTAAATGGCTAATGATCGTGATGAACACCGAGGCCTCATTGCCATAGCGAACAGTTTCCTTTGAGAGTAATCCAAGACCATCATAGGTGTAAGCCGTATGAGCAAACCCCATCGTTTCTGTCAATCTGCCCGCTGCATCATAACTGCAAGTGAGAGGCTCGGAGTCTGCGAGACTTCCCCAGAGGTTCGCCAAATTCAGAACTAAAACAACGAGGAGTGATCGTGCTGAAGTACGAGTTGGCTTCATGGCTAAGGTCGGCCAGGCATGTAGACATCCTTTGATCTTCATTTCGTTCCTTTCTGTAAGGGAAAGATAGAAGTTGTTTAACTTACTCGCCCGGTTCTTCCTCCGGAGGCTCTGGCAATTCGGCGCGTGGATCTGCTACGTTGATGTAGAGGTTATTTATTTGAGGGGCATCACCAAAATCTTCCGCAATATATACAACATACCGGCCATCATGCGAAAGTGCGATAACCTGCGATCCCACATCGCCAAAAAATGGCCGTGTGCCGGCTCCGTAGTCGAGGTCTAGGTCTAGAGATACTGCCGTCGGTATCCATAAGTTGTCCCCAGCTCGGGTAAGGACATAGACGTCATCAGCGAAACCGTCATCACGGCCAAGCATATCAGGGTTTTCAATCCATGCTGTGCTCATGGCAATGTATTGTCCATCGGGAGTGCTAGTCATACTTAAATAGTCGAAATGCTCTATAGGTCCGCTCGGTGTTTGTAACACCTCTGCCTGAGTACCATTGCTGCTGTATCTTACCGCTTTGGTGAACATGTCGCCATAGAAACCAGAGTCGTCAAAGATATCGGTTTGCCCGAAGACTTCGCCTGAGTTGGTAACTGCCGATGCAACATAAAAGCGAACGTCAGTTTCAGGCACGGGGCGGCCGGCAATCTCTTTGGTGAGCGTGAACTGGTCTCCCGTGTCGAGATTGACGAGGAATCCGAAGTCTTTCTCTTTTCTGGACTGTGACCTATCCAAAAAGTCCGCGTGTGTGGTGAGCCACGTGCCATCTGAAGAAATACTGAAGTCGCTCAATTTGACAAGCGGGTCTACTTTAAAAGTGGTCTGAGTCGTGGGTGATCCGCCGAGAAGGTTGGCAACTTTCCGGTCCTCTGTGGTGTGCACTGCAATGTAGTC
Source organism: Opitutales bacterium (assembly GCA_013215165.1). NCBI lineage: Bacteria > Pseudomonadati > Verrucomicrobiota > Opitutia > Opitutales > Opitutales bacterium. The sequence goes on from JABSRG010000007.1 coordinate 6,292, forward strand.
ATTGACGAAGCCAGGTTGGACAAGGGATCGTTTACCATCGTCACTGGCATCGATTTCTGTTCGCAGCGAATATGTGTTTGGGAAGCGGGTGACGAGACCTGTGTGTCGGTCCCAACGATGGAGGCTGCCGCCGGGAGAACCTTCAGCGATGTTGAGGTTCGTTGCTTCTGAAATGAATGTGACATATCGTCCATCTGAGGAAACTCGGGCGTTTTTGCTATTTCCGTTCGGGGGCCTTCCGTCCCGTGTTGCCGACACGTGATAGTAACGGTTTTCAAGTTGATCCAAAAGATAGACTTGTTTTCTCCCCTGAGCATCGTAAGCGCTTTTGAAGAAGTATTCGCCTTCGATGGTCATTGCAATATATCTGCCGTCAGCGGAGATATCTGCGGAGGTCGCGCGTGCTTCGAGGCCTTCATAGGTTACATTTAACTGTCTGCTCAATGGGGCTTCTCCAGTGCTAGTTATTGCTCCAGCTCTGTCGTAAGTAACGCCTCCTGAAAGGATTCTACTTGAGCCTGAGCTGATATTCCAGCTCTCTCCGTTGGGTCCAACTGCGTATTCCACAGCAGTCATGTCGCCAGCTCCATTGTAGGTATACGTAATGTCGTTCGGGACGAGGGTGATTTCTGGTGTAAACTCCGTACTGAGACGGCTGAGGGCATCATAGATGTATGAGCTGGTGCCCATGTCGTTGGTCTTGGTGCTGATGCGACCATTGCCATCATAGGTGTAGTCTATGCTGAAATCGTCGCTGTCTTCTCTGTCTATGCTTTGTTCAATGGACTCTGTTTCGCCCTTTATATTTCTTTTATGATGCGTAACTAAGGCTGTCTCGACTTCGACCATCTCTGATTGCTCATTTTCAGTCTCGATAAGCAGGGTGCGCGTCATGACTGGCGTGCCGTAGTCGTCATAAGCGAAATGGGCGCTTTCTGAGGGAGATATTTCCTTGTCGTCGGGAGATGTGAATAAGGATAGTGTCTCTACTTTGCCGTCGTCGTAGCGACTGGTGACCGCGACTTCTTCTCCATTCCAATAACGAGTCCCTGTGTGTCGACCGAGGTCATCATAGAGGTAGGTGAGGGTCCTGCCGTCTCGCGTGCGTTCTGTAATCTGGCCGCGATGATTATAGACATACTCCGTTCGGCCAGTTTCTTGTCCCAGCGGGGGGAAGTCATTTACGGCAATGAGTGCGCCATTTTGTGAATATTCGTGGGTCGATCTCCATTCAGGCACTCCATCAACTAAAATCGTAGTTTCGATCAATTGGCCCCATTTGTCATAGGAATAGATCGTTTTACGACTGGCTTGGTCCGTGTATTCGGCGAGCTGTCCGTCGGGGCGCCTCAACCAGCGTTCGGTGCCTGTTGGGTCAGAGAGAACGACTTCTCGATTTTCCAAGTCGTAACTGTATGTCGTGCGTTGTCCCAGAGGTAGGTTGGCTTCTGCGAGCCATCCAAGCCCATCATATTCATATGTGGTGACTTGATTCAAAGCGTCGGTGATTTTAGAAATCTGACCTTCGATGTTATACTCAAATTTTGTGGTATGTCCGAAAGAGTCGGTGACCTCTGATGGCTTGTTTAAGCTGTTAGAATGGTCATAAGCCAGGCCTACCGCGGATTCTGGTGTCGTTGAGCCACCGCGCCAAACTTGGGTTTGACGGCCAAAGGTGTCATATTGAGTGTTTCCGACCACCTGGCTTTCGTTCTTGCCGGAGGTTTGGCGGATGGGATAAAGGGACTCAGGGTCGTAGCTGATGGTCGTCTTAATCTCATCTTGGCGAACGATTTCTTCGAGCGCTAGGTGCTCGTCATTGTAGGTGTAGCTGCGGCTCGTCCCATCAAAGTTGGAGACTTGATCGGGTCTATCCAGGAGATCGTGGGTTGTGGCTACTGAGTGAGACTCGATTACTTGATCGCTCCCATCGAGTACTTCTAAAATTTTTTCGGTGACGAGGCCAAGCGGATCTATAGTTACCCGAGTCATCAACCAGTGGTCATCTTGTGCACTGGCAACCCCACTTGCGACTAAGCGTCCAATTTCATCATATTCGAAGCGGGTGAGTTGGCGTTCAGAGTCATCTTCGGCCACTTGATATACACCTAAGACACGGCCTGCCTCGTCATATTCGGTGCGGGTTCCAATGAATTTGCCATCAGCACTGAGACTTTTTGATAGAAGCAGGTCTCCGAAGGCGTTGAACTCACGAATCTCCTTACTTCCATCTGGGTATTCCGTTTCGAGCGGGACGTATCCCCCTTGTATGCCTACCTGGGACCATTGTGAAAATGTGGTCGTGGCTGCGGCACCCTCGGGATCACTGATGATTTCGACGAGTCGGCCGAGGTCGTCATAGACATACTCTGTGCGCCGCTCTTCTTGGCCGCGCACAGAGGTTACGCTGAGTAGCTCATAAGTGGTGTCGTTATACTCCCATGTCGTTACTAGGCCCGTGGTGCTGGATTGCTGGAGCGGGCGTCCGAGGAAGTCGAATTCTGTCTCAACAACGACATCTTCAGTCCCAGGTGCTTCTACTTTTGATGAAATGGGGAACCCTAAGTCGTTATATTCGAATGTCGTTTTGATGCCATTTGGTGTCACCATGGTCTTGGGCAGTCCGCTACTCAGATAAGTATAGATCGTTTTTCTGCCATCATTACCCTCACGCTCGATGGGCAATCCACCAGCGTTGTAAGTATTATTTACCTGCCAGAGCTGTTGGTCATCTCCGCTGCGCGTCGACTGAGTGACTGCGCCGAAATTTCCGCGATTTAGATCGATCGTTCCTTTCGTATTACCATCGACGAAGCGCTCGACGCCGTCGAGATCGCCGTTGGCAAGATTATAGTCCATCTCCATGGATGCGCCTGTAAACACGTTAGAAATGGAAGAGAGCTGGAAATTCTCATTGTATGTGTTGAGCGACACCCTGCGCTCGGGTTGGAGGCCGCCCTTTGGAACGTAACGTTGAGCAACACGCCCCGTATTGAGTCCTGAGTCGTCGATGTCGAAAGCATACGTCATATCGCGTGTTTCTCCTTCTGACTCATAACTGACGACTAGTCTGCCGGCTGCATCCTGCCAGTCGTAAGAGATGGAATTTCCATTGGTGAGCGTCTCCTGGGAGACGCGACGAAACAGATCCTCTGAGGCCGTGAGATAAGTAATGTCGACACCGGTGTCCTCCTGGTCTCGGCGTCCGACTAGGAAGCCATCGGGGCCGTAAGTGAATGTAGTGAGCCGTCCAGATGCATCGGAGATGCCGGTGAGTTGTCCCGCTCCATTGTAGATGATGCGTGCTGAACGCAGTGGCGTGGGGTCGTCTGCTAGACGATTAGCTGTGGCATCGCATACTGTGCTCAGGCGCCAGGCGGAGGAGCCATCGGCTCGGGTGATTTTTTTGTGAACCAATTCGATAGCCTGGTCGGTTCTGTTGTTTTTGTAGGTCTTGATTCCAGTCAAAGGGTCGAATGAGATTTGAATCCGGTTGCCCAAGCGGTCTTCCACCTCGTAGAGCACACCTTCCTCATCAAACCTCAGGGTATTTCCATCGCGGAAATTCATGACCCACCTGTCCCCCAGATCTAGCAGAGTCACCATGGCTCCCCGGGGCTTAACATAGGTGCCGTTGTCATTTGAGTTGAAGCGGTAGACTTGGCCGTCTTCCTGCCAAAAGTCGACGTCTCCGAAATAATTTTCTTTAAGGCACATGTCGTAGGAGACAATCCAGCCCTCCTGGCCGATCGAATTGCTGGATTGACCATACACTTGTGAGCGCGAGGTATAACTGAGAACAATATTTATGGGAATGCCCGCTCCCCCGAGTGCCATGATGGGCTGTGCTGCCAGGAATGCGCCATCTTTTAGGCGGACGGGATCGCCCACCAGTTCACCGAAGTCCATGGGCTCTCTCAAGCGTCGATACGGTGTGGCTTCCATGCCCGGTGCTCCTTGGGCAAGTTCGGGGCGCAAGATCGTCATGCCAAAGGGATCCTCTGGTTCGCCGCTCACGGGTGCCTCGATGGTGATGCTAATACTTTCTTCGAAGACCTGCCCATTCGATAGGGTGGCTATCGTGGTGAGTGTGCGTTCACCGACTTGAGGGTCCCAATCAAAGCTATTAAATGGAGACGTGGCGCTCGCGACAAGCACCCCGTCTACACTCAGTGTAAGGGTATCAATTGAAACACCAGAGTCTGGGTCCAAGCCTGAAACCGATATGGCCAGTGGCGAAAGTTCCGTGGAAAGGTAGGTTTCCCCAGCTACGAGATCAACAAAATCCAGGTCTAATTCGATCGGAGGAACCACCGGAGGTCGGATAGAGAAAAGAACCTCATTAATATTAAATGCAGTGAGTGGTTGAGGGGTAGCTGAGGCGATGCTCAGCTTTACCCACATCAGTTCTCCTTCGCTCGTATCAACGTTGATGGGTATGTATAACCAATCATTTTCAACAGATAGTCGCACATCGGTTTCAGGTCCATATTCATCCAGCCGGGTAGAGTATTGAAAACTCACATCAAAGGCGCTTGGGCTATTTGGGTCAGTCTGAGAAGGTATATATAACCAAACGCCGTCGACGGGATGCCCTTGATGATTGGACAGCGCAAGGAATGCACTGCCATTATTAAAAGATTCTCCGGTTTCTGGAAATTGGTCTACGAGCTTCTCAACGCGGTGGTTGAGAGTCTGTAACTCTGTTTTGCTAGGATCAAACGATCTTCCATGCGATGTGAGTGTTCCTAGGGGCCAATCCGGATTGGTATCAGTCAATACCAACATGGGAACCACAGTATCCGTGACTATGTCTTCAAACTTGAATTCCTGCCGTTCACTTTCCGCGATAATTACTGTTTGTTCGAGCGTTTCGTCGTATACGCCTACCTCGAATTGGTAATACCATCCTTCGGGATTTTCATGATAGTTTTGGGCGTAGTCAGGACTGGAGGATGGGCTTTTATCCTGCCAATAGTATTGTGTGAAAAAGCTTTGTAATGTGGGGTCATTCTGAGCGTCAGAAAAGTTTGCTCTGTACCAGGCCATATACGCCTCCCGATAGAGGAAAGGGTCATCTGTAAAATTCCTTCCGTAATGAAATGACACCGTTCTATTTGCCTTAGGTGTTATAAGCCATTGATGATAAAATAGATCTTTTCCTAGATGCCCGATTTTAGCACGTATCCAGCTAGCTTTGTCGCCAGTATCTACGATTTCTGCGCGGGCTAAGAATGATCGTGCAGTCTTTGCTGATGGTGCATGGACTAAGATCTGCGGTTGTGTGGGAGCGTTATTTGAATGGAAAACCGCGGTCTCAAAGACGACTGGGCGCACTATAAAGTCCTCATAGTGGCTGCTGTGGTAGACGACTCTGAATTGTCCCGGAGCGCGTCCGCGGGTGCGGAGTCTTTTTATCTGCCTTGTTTCGCTGAGTGGATGCTCAAACATACCGGGCTTATCATTCCAGGCATTCAACTGAACAAACTTCAAAAAGTCTGTTGTATCATCTCCGACGCGCTGCCAGTCAGAGTTGCCCTGGGAAGTCGGGCTCGTTTCAATCTGGAATTCAATTCGATCTAACCAGCCTTGATAGCGGCCGATTGAAGCATTGAGAGAATAGCTATCCTTACTTAACGATTTCTTTTCATAACCCAACGCAAGTCGCAACCTGTCTGAGTTTATTCCATCAGGAAACTCTTGTACCAGCCAGGTAGACCATTGGTCAGAGCTTTGGCTGTCGCTGGTTACTGCATAACTGCCGCGTTGGTAGCGCTGAGCATTAAATTCTTCTCTTGATAGGTGTGCATAAGCCGCATGGATACCATCTGCCGATTTTTCTGGATGCTCCCATTTTCCACCCGGTGCCTCGGCTTGAATGGGGGAGACCCATTGAGATACCATAGGGTCAAATTCGTTGTTCTGGGACGATACCTGGCTGCCCATTATGAGTGAGGCGATCAAACACATTTTAAGTAACAAACCGATGAGCGGAGGCGCGGCGCGGGAAGCGATCGAATTAATAATAACGTTTATTTTCATAGGTTTTTTGAGGTCGGGTATCTATATAGTGCGTTGAGTTGGGTCAAAAATTGGGGTTTATTCTGTGAGCCTAGAGCTAGGCAGACGGGGACTTTATATAATCACATTCAATGCGTTAACATTATGCGCGCTGATGTTGATAAGCCTGAAGAATTTGCCCGTGAATTCGGCTGATTGGCGGCTCAAAGAATCAAAAGATGTCATATCCTTTATCTCCTTTTCAGGATAACGTTTCGTGACGTGAATAACGTGAGGTTTTAGTGTCGGTAGGATAACTATCGGTAAACCCTGTTAAATTTTTTCGATGTCAAATAAAAATAGAAAATACTTGCTAGATGTCATTGAGATGGCGGGGACTTCTAGTCTTTTCAGAGCGTGCCGCTTATTCAAAGACGCACGTTTCAAAGGACTGTTGGCTAACGTGTGACTGTTTTTTCAAGCGTGCTCGAAAATCGAGGCCGGGTTTTTTTTCTGGTTAGACTCAAAATGGCAAGCCGACGGGAAGGCTCCAACATAAGGGATTATTGATCAGTCTTCTATTGCTCGGCTCTAACTTTAATGGGATTATGTGTGGAGTGCTTGGGGAGAATCTAAAAATGCATCCGCGCGCTTACGAAGAAACTGCGCGGAAAACGGGGGCCATAGAAGTAGGTGGTGTCTCGGTCTGGACCTGAGGTAAGGTCGTCTTGGCGCTCATCGAATAGATTCCGCACTCCGACGGTTAGGTCTAGATGGAAGTCCTGGCCGGGTATGTTGATGTGTTTGGTGATGGAAAAGTCGACGACGAAGAAATGATCGGTCGATTCGTTGAGCCTGCCTTCCCCTTCTGCAAGCACGACCATGGGGCCGGTGTAGATGAGGCCTAAAAAGGCATCGAAAACCTCGTGATTGGTGTAGTTCAACTGAGCGACACCCGTCCATTCAGGATTCTCGAGAAAGCGATCTTCGACAATGCCATCGAGTACCTCTTGGCGCTCGTCAAATCGCGCATCGTTGTAGGCTACACCAGCATCGAACCAAAACTGGTCGTTGATTCGATACATGACATTAGCCTCGAATCCTTGGACTGCAGAACCTCCGGCATTTTCTCGCAGTTTGAACGCATCGCCGTTTGAGTCAGTAAATACGATATCGCTTACGTTAAAGGTGTCCTCAATTTCGGTGCGGTAGAACTCCACGTCGATTTGTAGCTTATTGTCGGCAGCGCTAGGTATCCACACGAATCCAGCGCCCCAAGAGGTGGATGACTCCTCCGTTAGCCCAGGGACATTTCGGGTGCGTGTGGGATCATCAAGGATTTCGATATGGAAGTCTTCATTGAAAATTTCTGGTGCACGAAAACCTGTGGCAACCGATGCTCGGAATGTGAGGTCTGATGTAGCGCGATAGCGCACGGCTGCTCGTGGCGATAGAATCCAATCATCGATGTCGGAATGTTTGTCTGCACGTACACCGGTGACGAGCGTCATGGCGTCAGTGGGGTCCCATTCATTTTGAATGTAGATTCCGAGGTTATCGAAATCCCCCTCGGCGATAGGATCTTCTCCCGAACGTTCAGCGATCGTCCCATCCGTGCGCAATGGCTGGCCTAGATCATCGCGCTTTTCGTCAAATACTTCATCTTCCAGATACTGCAGTCCCCAGATGAGGATGTGCTCACCAAAATCATAGCTAAACAGAGAGTCGAAGTAGATGCGCGTCGTCTCAGTAAACCCATAAAGAAGTTTAGCTTCTTCTACGGCAGCGGCATAGGACACGGGATCAAAACTCGGCTGACCAGGTAGAGATTCAACACCTACGCCCCCGTAGTAGCTGTCGCGGGAAATGTCACTGAACGATGCAGCGAGACGGTAGTTGAAATCTGGGTTCACTTGATGATCCCAAGCAATGCCACCGCGGTGCCATGCATGTTCTAAGGCTTCGGTGATTTGTGTTTCGTGAGGAACCAGATCGAAGCGGTCGCCTCCACGGCGATCCTCTTCGGTGTAGGCGTAATTCAGTGAAAGTTTTCCATCGTCGATGGGGTAGGCCCAGAGGTAACCTCCGACAGTAGTCAGCTCGCGGTCAGTGATGTCACTGAAACCGTCATCGTTGAGATCGGCGGCGTCACTTTGGCGATATTCGCTATAAAAACTTGCCGCGTAATTTTGATCGCTAGATACCCAATCCAGAACGCCTGAGCCGCGATAGGCGGGTTCTCCATCGTAAGACTCAAAGGATGCTTCGAAGTCTATTCGGCTTACCACAGGTTCGTGAGGTATAATATTGATAACACCTGCTACAGCCCCGGGTCCATAAAGGGTCGATGCCCCGCCTTTTACGACTTCGATGCGATCAATGAAGGCAGTAGGTATTTGTTCCAGACCGTAGACTGAAGCGAGCCCACCAAAGAGGGGCTGAGAGTCGAATAGGATTTGGTTGTAAGCCGCGCCGAGACCCTGGAGTTTTACCTCAGCAGTCCCGCAATTTTGGCAGTTGGCTTCTACGCGCGCTCCGGAGAGATACTCAATGGCAGCGGAAAGATCAGGTGTGCCCGCGGCGGCAAAAATTTCGGGCGAAAGTAGCTCGGTGCGTATAGGCACGTTATTGAGAAGCCGCTCAGAACGTGTTGCGGTGGTCACCGTCTGCATGGCTTCAAGTTCATCGGGGCCTCGTGTGTCTGGGATCGCCGGCTGAGCAGTGGCCAAGAGAGTGGAGAAATAGATAAATGATAGATATTTTGAGTAATCAAAATAATGCATATGCAAATATCAAAATTTATATGCGTTAAAAGTAAAACACATAAAGTTTATATCTCAAAATATGTAGCGGAGCTGTTTTGTCGGCCCGTTGGTATTTTTATAATTATGACTTCGGCGTGCGTGGACACAGTGCTTGCGAGTGCTCGGCTATATGAATAGGCCACGAGATTTTTGCGTAATCTGGGCTGTTCTGCGATGCTGGCTAACGCAAAACGCGTGCTCTCCAATTTTGGTGGGTATTGGAGTGGAGGTGGAGGGCGGTGCTTCGTCGCCGCCTTGTCTGTTGCTGCCCGAGCGAGCTGTGATTAGCGCACTTCTATGGACGGAAAGCTCTGAAGCGTAGCTCCGGTGTAAACTTGGCGCGGGCGGTGGATGCGGCCCTTTGGATTTGCCGCGATCTCTTTCCAGTGTGCAATCCAGCCCGGCATGCGCCCGATGGCGAACATGACGGTGAACATGTCGACGGGGATGCCGGCTGTTTTGAGGATGATACCCGAGTAGAAGTCTACATTGGGATAAAGTCTTCGTTTGATGAAATACTCGTCATGGAGTGCCGCTTCTTTGAGGCGGTTGGCAATGTCGAGGAGCGGGTCACTGACGCCGAGGCTGCTCAACATATTTTCACAAGCTTCGCCCAGGATTTTAGCTCGGGGATCAAAGTTTTTATAAACGCGGTGTCCAAAGCCCATCAGGCGAGCTCTGCCGTTTTTAGCATCTTCAATAAAGCGAGACCCATCGTCACCGGAGTTATGAATCTCAGTGAGCATGTCTATGACCGCCATGTTGGCTCCACCGTGTAAGGGACCCCAGAGTGCGCTCACACCAGCGGAAGCAGATGCAAACATGTTGGCTCCGCCGGATGCCACCATGCGAACCGTGGAGGTGGAACAGTTCTGTTCATGATCTGCATGCAGCATCATAAAGAGGTCGAGGGCTTTCACTACGCTTTCGTCGGCTACGAACTCTGCGTAGGGTTTCGAAAACATGAGATGGAGGAAGTTCTCTACATAGCGTAGGTTTGGATTTGGGAAATTGTAGGGGAGGCCGCGTTTGGCGCGGAAGGACATGGCTGCAAGCGTGGTAATCTTGGCCATGAGCACAGCTGCCGCGTCGTCAAAGTGTTCCAGATCTTGTTCGCGGTCGTTCGATGCCATGTCAGGATAATAGCATCCCAGCGAATTGAGCATGGCTGAGATGACCGCCATGGGGTGAGAGGAAGCTGGAAACCCGACATAGTGCGCTTCCATGTCAGTATGGATCGCGAGGTTATCGCGAATCTTCATTCGGAATGTGTCGAGTTGAGCAGGGGTGGGCAGCATTCCATATATGACAAGGTAGGCGACTTCTAGAAAGGTCGACTTCGCTGCGAGCTCTTCGATCGCGTAACCGCGGTATCGGAGGATGCCCTCCTCCCCATTGATAAATGTGACCTCGCTTTCGCAAGCCCCTGTGTTGCCGTATCCGTCATCGAAAGTAATGTATCCCGTGTCCTTCCTCAGAGCCCGCACGTCGACGGCTTTTTCGTTTTCAGTGCCCGTAATCACGGGCAACTCGTATTCTTTTCCAGATAGGGTCAGTTTGGCGGATTCTTCCATGACAAGGACAAGGGATGAGGCGGTCTCAGATCTAAATATTTAAACGGAATAGGCATGGTCAGATCCTGAGTATTGTCTACCAAAATGCGTAGTTTTACTGATTACGCTCGAATGAATCTACTCGGATTAGTTCGGCTAATCTTTATTTTGTTTATCCGGCACCTAGGAACCGATGGCCGTCAGCGTGAGTTTTCGCGTATGCGGTGCTGTCCGATGTTCCCAAAGGAAAATACCTTGCCAAGTGCCGCGTTCGATCCGTCCGTTGTGGATTGGAAGGGTCTCGCTCGTCCGCGTAAGGGCCATCTTTATATGGCTTGGCATGTCATCGGGCCCCTCATAGGTATGTGTGAACTGCGGGTCGTTTTGGGGAACCAGGCGATTGATAAAGGCTTCCAAATCTCGCCGTGCAGAGGCGTCGGCGTTTTCCATGATGACGAGGCTTGCACTGGTGTGCTGACAGTAAATTGAAACGAGGCCTTGTTTGATTTCTAACCCTGCGATGAACGTGTCGATGAGATCGCTAATTTCATACGTTCCCTGACCTCGGGTTGCGATAGTGAGTGTCGTTTGTTCTATCTGCATGGATTCAATCAATCATGAAGGAAAGTATCAAAGAAGTCTAATTGGTGATGGACTGCAGCCTTATCATCGAGGCGAATCCCAATGCCAATGAGTCTTACTGGCAGCGGGTTGCGGTGAAACGCTTGTTGCAGCAGGGATTGGTAGTGTTCCAGGCTGAAATCTGAGCCCGTGGTTTCTATGCTGGTTCTTGAGAAATCGGAAAACTTCAGCTTCAGAAACGCTTTATTGGCACGTTCGAAATAAGACTTGTTCTGCATGTCATCAAAGAACTCTGCGTGGAGATCTGCCAAAATGCCCGCAAGTATTTCCACTTCTGTGCAGTTTTCAGATAAGGTGCGCTCGGTGGATGCGGATTTGCGAGCACGGTCTGGATTTACTGGGCGTTCATCAATTCCACGACACATGTTATATAGGTCGTTTCCGTATTTCCCAAAACGCTGGATGAGCATAGCTAAATCAACAGCCTGCAGGTCTCCACAAGTATGGATGCCGTGATGCTGCATCCATTTTGCTGTTTTGGGACCAATACCCCATATTTTTTGAATAGGGAGACCCTTCATGAAGGCGTCGACATCTTGCGGCGAGATTGTGAATTGACCGTTGGGCTTATGCCAATCGCTCGCGATCTTGGCTAACATTTTATTGGGCGCTATCCCTGCAGATGCATTTAGGTCTAGCTCGTCGTGTATTTGTTTACGGATCGTATGGGCAATGCGTGTCGCAGTCGATGTGCTGTCAGTCACATCGAGGAATGCTTCATCGAGTGACAAAGGCTGGATCAGCTGAGTATGTCTGTGAAAGATCTCTCTTATTTGTTTCGATACTTCAGTATAAACTTCAAAACGCGGTCTGACTAAAATTAAATGAGGGCATAAATCGAGTGCTTTCCAAGTGGGTTGCGCAGATCTCACGCCATAGGCACGAGCAGGATAGTTTGCTGTCGTCAGTACGCCACGGCGGCCCGTGCCGCCCACTGCAATCGGCTTATTGTGCCATTCTGGGTGCTCTCTCATTTCCACTGATGCATAAAAGCAATCCATGTCGATATGGATTATTTTTCGGGCCTTTGGCTTGAGAGGGTTCACTACAATTGGGTGAAATAATGTTTATGTATATGGCAAGCGAACATGTATCAGCCGACTCGTGCAGGCATAAAAAAAGCGCAGTCAGTGGACTGCGCCTTTGGACTCTTTGAGAGAACCGTATAAATTAAAGGGCGTCGTAAGCTCCGTCTACGATTTTGTTTACGACAGCATAAGAGATCTCGAAGTTTTTTGATACTTGATTCTTTGAATATCCTTCGGCGACGGCACCTTTGACTTTATCGCGAAGATCAGCAGTGACCTTGGTGCGTTTGCGGCGTTTGCCACTGGTTGCAGAAGTGCTGATCAGGGATATGCGTACATTGAACTTTTGGACAAGGGCTTCTACCAGTTCTTTGGCTGTGCCGTATTCGCTTTCCTCAAGAAGTTTATCCAGCTTAGCTAAGCGTTCGGCCTCAAGCTTTTGTTGTTCAAGGAGCTCTTCTTTGCGTTTTGCGAGAAGCTCGAGTTTCTTTTCGAGATCGAGGAGTTCGTTATTGATTGTCATTATTTTTTGTAGGTTGGAATGCTTATTAGGAATTTAATGCGACTTAGTAGTCAATGGTAGAATAACAATAGTTTCTATATTTATTTGATCGCGTGGAGTTGTGAATATTTTTACTAAAATTCTGTATGATCTATTTTCAAAAGAACACAGACTAATCGAATTTTTTGACATGGCATGAAAACAAGCGGGCAGGCGGATTGGGGTGTGGAGTGGGTAAGGGCTCTACATAAACGGCTGGTGAGCGAAGGGCGCACGGTTATAACATGTGAGAGCTGCACAGGGGGGTTGATTGGAGACTGGATCACTAATTTTCCTGGCTCTTCTGAAGTATATTTGGGCGGTGTCCAGTCCTATTCAAATGAGTTGAAGATGAATTTGTTAGGGGTGCCGGAGGCAGTGCTGAACGAATCTGGTGCTGTGAGCGCAGTGTGTGCTCAAGCTATGGCCGAGGGCGGTCTTAAGTTGACGGGAGCAGATTATGCGATTGCTACCACGGGTATTGCTGGTCCAGGAGGTGGCTCAATTGAAAAGCCTGTGGGCCTAGTGTATTGTGCTGTAGCTGGGCCTAAAGGCACGGTGGTCGAAAAATCACTCTGGGAGGGGGATAGAATAGCAAACAAACATGCCTCTGCACTTGGCGCATTGAAGCTCGCAGTTCATTATCCCGAAAATGGTGAATTGCTATGATTTTGAGACGCTGCCGGATCGCACACAAACGGGTAGCTTAAAATGGGATAAATACGCGGGGCGTGACATCCTTCCGTTTTGGGTGGCGGATATGGATTTTCTGTCAGCTCCTGAAATAGTCTCTGCGTTGGAAGCGCGTGTAGGACAGGGTGTGTTTGGCTATACGAAACCTTATGCTTCTGTCGAATCTGCGGTAACGGAATACCTATCGACCTCGCATCAGGTCAAAGCTGCTGCGAATGATTTGGTGTGGTTGCCGGGCTTGGTGCCCGCTCTGAACGTAGCAGCCCGGGCATTTGGCAGTGATGTCTCCTCCATTCTTGCGTGCACTCCAGTTTATCCTCCGTTTTTGACGGCGCCGGGAAACCAACACAAACGTTTGGTCACGGCTCCGCTCTCTTGGAGTGGTACACGTTGGGAATTTGATTTTGACGCTATGGAGGCAGCGCTGACTCCGGATAGCTCGATGTTTATTCTCTGCAATCCACACAACCCGGTGGGGCGTGCTTTTTCCCGAAGCGAATTGATGAGTTTGGCAGATTTTTGTCTTAAGCATAATCTGGTGTTGTGTTCAGACGAGATCCACTGCGACTTGATTCTCGATGAGGGAGTGACTCATGTGGCTATGGGTTCGTTAGATCATCCAATCCGTGAGCGCCTTATTTCACTGTTTGCTCCTAGTAAGACTTATAATTTGCCTGGTTTAGCGTGTGCTTTTGCGCACATAGAAAATCGCAGTCTGCGCAATCAGTTCAAACGTGCGGCGATGGGTACCATCACTGAGGTAAATGCTTTTGGTTATGCAGGATGTGAGGCAGCTTATCGGTTTGGAGAGCCCTGGAGACAGGAGTTATTGACGGTGTTGCGTGAAAATAGAGATCGTCTCTACAAGGCTTTAGAACCTTATGCTGACAAGGTGTCCGTGTATCCGATGGAAGCGACATATTTGGCGTGGATGGATGTGAGGAGCCTGGGGGCAAAGGATGCTCCAGGTCATTTCGAAACACATGGAATCGGTCTTTCAGACGGTACACCTTTCGGAAATCCTGGTTTTCTCAGATTTAATTTCGGCTGTCCATTGTTGCACCTTGAAGAAGGGATTCGACGCTTGGTTTACGGGATCGAATCTGTCTCGTGAAACGCGTGGTAAAAGAACAGTGAATTGCGATACTGGGTTATTATCTGTCACTTTTTGAGGACGATGATTGGACCAAAGAAGTGGAGGTAAACTCTTAACTGAATGGAGGTTCAATATGACAATAAGCCCGCATCCCTTAGCAATCTGGTTCGAACATTATACTGAGCAGCAGAGACGACCGTGGATAGATTTGTTTGTCATGGAGCTTTCTTGCTCGGAGTTCCAAGCTCCTCATTTTCTTGATGCAGTCATCGAGAGGTTGGTCGATTCAATTAATGATCTTGAGGCTGACTATCATCCGTTCTTTGAAACAGAGTCTACCGCGTATGGTGAAGTCGACCCCGAGGCGCTCGTCTGGATATTGAGGCGTTTAGAATCTAGCTGTTTTGATCGATTGGTGCAAGATGTTGCACCTCTTCAGCATTTTGAACAGTGGAAGGAGATGCTAACACTGGCTTTCGAACGTGTGATACATCGAGAGTTGGACGCTTGTCTGCGGTCTTGTGCGGTTCAAGAGCGTTTTCATGGTTTTGGTTTGTTCGAAAACAATAGAACGACAAATCGGTCCGACTTGAGGCATCAATTTTATCGGGACCAGGCCTATCCGTGGATGACACGAGGTTAAGATCAATTTCTCGCAAACGAAACGAGGCCTATCCCATATCTGCTCTGGAATGAAGATGCGGTGGACCAGGTTTTACACCAAACATCCACGCCCGTTAAAGTTGGAGACTGGTATGAGGTTATGACCAGAAGTACGGGGCGCGTGGATGTTTTGAAGGGTGATCGCGAGAGCGATTGCCGTCGTCCGGATCAAAGCTCAAGCCAAGCAATGGCTGACTGGCTCAGCTATTAAAACGGAATTCAGTAACGTCACCGTCCTTGAAAAGATAGTCCTTGCCCTCAAGCCGTAATTTCCCGGCTTCTTTTGCGGATGTTTTTGAGCCAGCTGCGATCAAGTCTTCGTAGTGCACGACCTCAGCTTTAATAAAGCCCTTTTCGAAATCAGTATGGATTACTCCAGCGCACTGCGGTGCTGTCATGCCCTGAATAAATGTCCAGGCTCGGGCTTCTTTTTCTCCGGCGGTGAAATAACTGGCTAAGCCTAGTAGATCGTAGCTGGCGCGAATCAGCTGAGTGACCCCTGAATCTGTAATGCCTAAATCCCCTAGATATTCGGCGGCTTCTTCGTCATCAAAATCGATTAATTCTTCTTCTACGCGAGCAGAGATGACGCAAGATCCAGCGCCGTGATGTGTTGCAGCGTATTCGCGGACCTTCTGAACGTATGGATTGTCGTCGGGATGAGCTAAGTCGCTTTCTGCGACATTACAGGCGAATAGGGTCGGTTTAGCGGAGAGGAAAAAGAGGCGCTTCAGAATTTCCCGTTCATCATCGTCCATCTTTAGGGTGAGGGCGGGTTTCAACTCATTGAGATGGGGTAGCAGGCGCTCCATAAGGGTTACCGAGGCGGCGGCTTCCTTATCATTTCCTCGTGCCTTCTTCTTGGCCTTTTCCAACTGAGACTCAATGGAAGCGATGTCTGCCAACACGAGTTCTGTCGCTATCACCTCGATATCGCGAATAGGGTCTACACTACCCATGTTGTGGATGACATCCTCGTCTACGAAACAGCGCACTACATGAACAATGGCATCCACTTCCCGTATGTTTGCTAGGAACTTATTGCCCAGGCCTTCGCCTTTAGCCGCGCCCTCTACGAGGCCGGCTATATCCACAAATTCGATTGCAGCATGAATAATAGTAGATGTGCCGACAAGTTTGGCGAGTTTTTCGACACGCTTATCCGGTACTTGAACGACGCCAACATTAGGGTCGATCGTGCAAAAAGGATAATTTGCCGCCTCAGCCTTACGCGTTTTCGTAAGTGCATTAAAAAGCGTGCTTTTGCCCACATTGGGGAGTCCGACAATTCCAGCTTGAAGCATAAGCGATAGAGCGTGAGAACAAAGGTCACGAAGATCAACCCGTGAAGGGCTGGATTTTCATTTGGGTATCAAAAAGCCCGGACCAAATTGATCCAGGCTTATGATAATAAGATTTTGTTAGGCAGTAGCTTATGCTCCAATCTGGAAGCGGGCGAAACGGCGTATAATCAGGTTTTCCCCGATCGTGGCAATCTTCTCAGTGAGCAGGTCCTGGATAGTTTGATCCGGGTTTTTGACGTAAGGCTGCTCTAGGAGAGCGATGGTGCCGTAGTATTTATTAAGCTTACCTTCGACGATTTTCTGAATCGCCTGTGCTGGCTTACCCGCGGCTTGTTCTGTTGCGATTTCCTTCTCCTTCTCGACCAGAGCTGGGTCAACCTCGTCTCTGCTGACGCAGATGGGGCCAGCAGCTGCTATGTGCATGGCGATGTCGCGGACGAAAGCCTGAAAATCATCATTCTTGGCGACGAAGTCAGTCTCGCAGTTTACCTCTATCAATACACCGACCTTACCGCCCGTGTGGATATACGAAGTCACAATGCCTTCGGCGGCTTCGCGGGTTGCTTTCTTAGCTGCAGAAGCGACGCCTTTTTTGCGAAGAGAGTCGAGTGCTGCATCGACGTCGCCACCGGATTCAACCAGCGCTTTCTTACAGTCCATCATTCCGGCGCCAGACCGTTCGCGGAGGTCAGCTACCATTCTAGCAGTGATTTGAGTGCTCATCAGTAAATGTATGTGTGATTAGGATGAAAGGAATGCTTACTTCTCTTCTTCAGTTTCTTCGGGCGCTGGGGTTGTTTCTTCCGTAGCCGGAGCGACAGCTTCCTCAACTACAGGAGCGGCTTCTTCAACGACGGGTGCGGCTTCGACAGGTGCTTCTGGGGTTGGGATTGTCTGGCTGTCGTAACCTTCGGGAAGAGAAACCTCTGCCTCTTCGTCGGTGAAGAAGTTGGTCTCTTGCACGAGGGGTGTGATTGCTTGAGGTTTATTCGCAGTCGCGTTGAGATCGCGCTTTGCAAGTCCATTTTGGACAGCTTCAACAATGACGTCCACGATGATGCGGATCGACTTCACCGCGTCATCATTGCCAGGTATAGGGTAATCTATGAGTGTCGGATCACTGTTTGTATCAACAAGAGCAATGACCGGGATGCCCAGACGGCGTGCTTCAGCAACAGCGATATATTCACCTTTAGTGTCAATAACGAAGAGGGCGGCGGGACGGTCCTTGATTTCGAGTAGGCCTTCGAAATTACGATTCATTCGCGACATTTGGCGACGGATAGCAGCGCCTTCTTTTCCAGGAAGTTTGTCGAGTGAGCCGTCCGCTTCCATGGCCAGAAATTTCTTATACTTAGCTAGACTGGACTTGATGGTTTCGAAGTTGGTCAGTCCACCACCCATCCAGCGGTTAGCGCAGAAGGGCATGTTTACCGCAGTGGCGGCTTCGCGGACGACTTCCTGGGCTTGTTTTTTAGTTCCAACAAAAAGCACGTCTTTACCCTTAGAAACCAGATCTTCCAAGAAAGTGGTAGCCGTCTCTAGACACTGGTAGGTCTTCTCCAGGTCAATAATAGATACGCCGTGGCGATGGTCGTAGATAAAGGTCTTGGATTTTGGGTTCCAACGACGCGTTTGATGACCGAAATGCACGCCTGCGTCCAGCAGGTCTTTAGGAGTGATATTCATTTTGTGTTTAAAGCCCTAGCGCAGTGCCAGGGAGAAACCGGTAAAGGTTTCTTTTAGTGGTTTGAGTTTAGTGTGGATCGTGGCCTATCGGTAATGAAACTGAAAAGGACGAAGCACGGGAAAATGATTATCGTGCCAGCTGAGGCAAGCTTTTTAGCCGAGAGATTTCTGAAATGGAGTGAACAGACGTGGGGGGGGCGCTGATGTTTTACAGGACAATCGAGCGAACGATTGTTGTAGAGTGGATCAAAGCCCAAGAGCAGCAATGACTACCACCCTCACTCTGGGCATGTGATCTGAGCTCAAAATCACTTTTCAGTAAGATCGGTTATTCTAATCTATATGTCCATCATGCTTGACAATGAGTCTCAAAATCAAACTCATCAGCCAGGATGAAAACAAACGCAATCATGACAAAATTTTTAAATCCGCTAAAAATTGGGATGCTAGTATTCGGTATAGGTTCGATATTAGGTGGCCAAGAGCAGGCAAGTGAGGAATTGGGAGTCTTGGAAGAATTCCAAGTGACCGACTAACAACTGGGATACCACGCGGAGTCGGCGACCACGGCTTTGAAGCTGGATGTGCCGCTATTGAAGACGCCTCAGTCGGTATTTGTGATTAACGATGCATTGATTGCGGACCAGCAGGCTTTTCGTCTGGATCAGATCCTCCAGAATGATTCGAGTGTCCAAAAGCGAAATAACTTTCTCGGTGCTTATTCATCCTACTTTATCCGAGGATTTAATCTGTCCAATAGCTCAAACTATTTGCGGAATGGTCGGACGTTTTTCCATCTTGCTTCGGTTCCTGTAGAAATCTTAAACCGCGTTGAGGTTTTGAAAGGCCCGTCATCGGTACTATACGGTACGTCGACTCCTGGTGGTATGATCAATATGGTGACAAAGACACCATTGAACGAATTTGGGGGTTTTATAAAGGGCACTGTAGGCAGTGATGACCTGTATCATCTTCACGCTGACGTGAGTGGACCGCTCACCCAAGACGGTGAACTTAGCTATCGTGTCAATGCTGTGTATGAAGACAGCGGATATTTCCGCAAATTTGCAGATGGCTCTGATTTTGAAGCTGAACGGTATATTTTTTCCACCGCTCTGCGTTGGACTCCCTCGGAGGATACTACGATTGACCTGAGTTTTGATGTGACAGAGGATGATCGCCCTCAGGATACGGGCGTGGTCGCGATCGGTGATGGGGTGGCAGACATTCCGATCGAACGCATTCTGACTCAACCTTGGAGTAAGTATGACTCTGATAAATGGAATGTAAACTTGGATGTGGAGCACTTTATTTCGGATTCTTTTACAGTCGCTTCAGGATTTAGTTTTCAGGATTACAAGCGTGATCGTTATGATAATCAACCCGTGCAAATTGATGAGATTACGGGCGACGTTGCTTTTCGGTCACGTCGCCGAATCAACCGTTGGGAAGTCACGACTTTTTATTTCGAAGGTGTAATCGACCTCACAACCGGACCCTTTGAGCACAAAATTCTCGCTGGGGCCGATTATACAGAGATCGCCACCGACAGTAATGAGACAGCAAGGAGTGAGTTTTTTGTGACGAACATATTTTCTCCTTTGGTCATTCCTGATCCTCAAATTGGAGTGAGAGATGAAAAGGTTTTGGGCAACGAGGAGCGCATTGGTTTTTACATACAGGATTTAATTTCTTTCGGAGAGGACTGGTCTGTCTTGCTCGGCCTTCGTTACGATAATACTGAGAACGACTTTTCTATTGCCGGAAATATACTCCGTGAAGGAAAAGCAGATAACCTGACACCACGTGCAGGTGTTGTGTATCAGCCCTTGGATAATATATCCTTTTATGCATCGTATAGTGAGAGTTTCGAACCAAATCCAGTTGTCGCTGACCCGCGGTTGACCAATTTTGGCGAACAGCTGGACCCTACGACTGGCGAGCAGTTTGAGGTCGGCGTCAAGGCAGAGCTTTATGATGGGAATTTATTACTATCGTCTGCCTTGTTTCAAACGACTCGGTCGGACATCCCATTCAATGACCCCTTGGCAAACGCTTTGGTGTTGAGAGGGGAGCAGGAACATAAAGGAATCGAATTTACTGCGACTGGGCTAATAGGTGAGAGTCTCGGTATCGTGGGTTCCTTTGCTTATTTGGATGCTGAGTTCACTGAAGACGATGATCCCAGTATTGTGGGTAATACTCCATCAGGTGTCGCAGAGATCAGCGCGAGTCTGTGGGCAGAGTATGAGTTCTCCAGCGGACCATTGGCTGACCTGTCACTCCAGGCAGGTTGGTTCTATGAGGATGATCGTCCCGGGGATAACGCGAACACATTCACACTGGACAGCTATCATCGTGTAGACGTGGGTCTTAAGTATGTGTGGCGCGCAGATAGCGAAACGCCTGTCACCTTCCGCCTTACTGCGTCTAATTTATTCGACGAGGTATACTATAAGGGCGACACTCGTGGCACGGTAAATCCGGAGAGACCTCGGGAAGTACGTTTCTCGACGCAGCTGAGTTTCTGATAACAGCATAGATTTCTCATGCGCTCTTTGATCAACATCAAGAGCGTTTGAGCGTGTTTTTAAGATGCCCATTCTAAATAAAACACAGCTTCGAAAAATAAGGAAAGTCGCTTTGGACGGCCACAAGTGGGCCGGAATCTTGGCGGCTATTCCTATTTTAATCCTGGCGTCCACTGGGCTTATCTTGGTGTTTGAGTCTGAACTCAGGGCCTTCGAGGAGCGCGAAGCATTTTTTATTGATGTGCCGGAGGGCGCAAGTGAGGCGCGCCTTTCAATTCAGGAACAGGTCGACCGCGCATTGGAGGCTTACCCTGATTTAAAGGTCAGTTCATACAGTCTGCCGAAAGCACCTGATGAGGCTGCGATGATCAGGTTAAGCAATCGGCATACACTTTTTGTCGATCCCTATACGGGAGAGGTCAGAAAAGATACGCCGCGCCCAGCTCCGATCATGAGAGCCATTCGTGTCCTTCATACGAGTTTCTTTTTAGGCGATTTTGGGACCTGGATCGCGATTATAAGCTCTTTCGCCTTTATTTTGTTATCTGCCACGGGTGCAGTGTTGTTTTTCAAACGCCGCGGCAATCTTTTGCGTCAATCGAAAATCACCTTCGATAAGGGAGCGAATCGTCGTGATTTTGATTTACACGCCGTCATCGGCTTTTACGCGGCTGGTTTTCTTTCACTGATCGCTCTCAGTGGGGCATTGATCGGCATTGGTCAGCCGTGGCGTGAATTCATCCTCAACGTGACACAATCTGAATGGGCCGCGCGCCCGAAATTATCAGAGCCCTTGAGTGCCAGCACCCCTTTGTTGGCTATGGACGTCCTCTTAGAGGCAGTGAATGCTGTTGCACCGGAAAAGCTTGAGCCGACGACGATTTTCATGCCGCGCGAAGCAGATGCTCCAGTTTTGGTGCGATATACCTACCCTTGGGCGCGTCGACCTGCATCTCTGGGGTATATACATCCTGCTACCGGTGCGATCCTCGATTTCCATCATTTCCCAGAGTATGAAGCCGGTCATTTAATTCATCGACTGAATCGGGGCTTTCACAGTGGCGAGATATTCACCGTCGGCATGCGTTGGCTGTGGTGGGTTCTCATGCTTATTACCCTCATGTTTATCATCACCGGGTATTTTATTTGGCGGACACGAAGAAAGAAACAGCCGCAAGTTGCTCAGAGTTAGGAGTGGGTCGCGTAAGCTTCCATACCCTGCTACCCAGCTTTTTTAGCTCTCCATGGTTTGCGCTGCTCTCCCAGATTTGGCACGGGGTCTGTTTCGATCCAAACCCCGGCGCACGCTGGGTGTTTGTAAAGCGTTTGGAAGCGTTCTCCGGTGAGGGCCCAGGTGAGTGATGGAGCAATGTTCCCGACGAGGACAGTACCGTCGCGGTCTTTGAAGCCGATATCAACGGGGACCGAGCCTTGCTCAATATCCAGGCGCTGGCGAATTTGCTCAATCCATGCAGGCATTTTTGACGCGTGAGCATCGGCAATAAAGGTAATGCGTTTGATACTCCGGCCGATTTGTGACGCAAGGCCAAGTGCTTCATCAGCGCGCAGGGAGACTTCGCCATCGCGCTTGGAGGCGGTGGCATGGACTACCACGATGGCATTTTCCTGAAGCCGCATACCTGAGTCATCGAAAGCGTCGGCAAACATGAGTAATTCGTAGGTGTGTTGTTTCGTCACCAGGTTGAAAATCGCCCAGGGACGGTTGTCACGTTTTGATAGTTTTTTCTGTACATTCGTCACGATGCCGCAGAGCCTCAATGGAGTGCGGTCGCCGAGTTTACTTACGTCGTCAGGACTCTTCACACTATCGAGGGCCTGCGCCAGTCCATCAAAGTCGTCCATCGGGTGCCCTGAGATATAAAAACCGAGGAGTTCCTTTTCGTGAGCCAATTTCTCGTGGATGGGCATTTCCAGATTCGGGCCAGAGCGGTCGGCGTGAAGGGGTGGGGCAGCCTCGAGTTCGAAAATGTCAAACAGGGCGACTTGGCCACGTTCTTTGTCTTTCTGGTCGGCAGCGACTTTGCTCATGACATCATCGAGATCGTGCAGGAGTTGTGCGCGATCTTCGCCTAGTGAATCAAAGGCTCCCGAGCGAATGAGGCACTCCATGACACGTCGATTAACAGCTTTGCCATCGACCCGGCGCGCGAAGTCGGAGAAAGACTCAAAGGGACCACTGGCTTCACGCTCTTCGATGACGGCGTGTGCTGCAGCGTCCCCCACGCCTTTGATTGCCGCCATACCAAAACGCACCTGTCCGTATGGGTCTGATAAATCGCCATTCCATTCGTTGGGATTGGACAGCGTGATAGGAGTGAATGCCTCGCGTGATTCATTTACATCCGGTCCCAAAACGGGGATTTTCATGGCCCCGCACTCCTCGACGAAATTTTTGACTTTGTCAGAATTACCCAATTCCGACGAAAGCACAGCAGCCATAAACTCGATAGGGTAGTTGGCTTTTAGAAATGCCGTGCGGTATGAGAGCATGGCGTAGGCGGCAGAATGTGATTTGTTGAAACCATATTTGGCGAATTTCTCGAGGATCTCGAAAATTTTAAGTGCCTCTTTCTTGTCAATGTTGTTGGTCTTCTTAGCGCCTTCGACAAAGATGTCTTTTTGGGCGTCCATGACCGATTTAATCTTTTTACCCATGGCGCGTCGCAGGATGTCCGCACCGCCTAGAGTATATCCGGCAATGATCTGAGCCGATTCCATGACCTGCTCCTGATAAACAAGAACACCGTAGGTTTCAGAGACTAACTCTTTGAGCAGGGGGTGGGGGATCTCGATCGTCGATGGGTCCTTTTTGCCCTCGATAAATTGAGGGATGAACTGCATCGGTCCTGGGCGGTAGAGAGCGATCAACGCGATGATTTCTTCGAAAGATGAGAGTCCTAGCTGGCGACACAGGTTTTGCATGCCGCCCGACTCCAATTGGAAAACCGCCCGGGTTTTACCGGAATTGAGCAGATCAAACGTGCTCTGATCGTCGATACTGACTTTCTCGATATCAAATTCTCTATCCTGGGTGGTGCGTCGGACATTGTCGACTGCGTCAGAGATGATGGTGAGTGTCTTGAGCCCAAGGAAGTCCATCTTGAGCATGCCCAAATCTTCCACCGGTCCTTTGGCATATTGAGTGGTTAGGTCGCCTTCTTGTAGGGTCAGTGGGACGATGTTGGTCAGGGGCTGATCGCCGATAATGACGCCACAGGCATGCTTGCCAGTATTGCGCACCATGCCCTCGATAATCTGTCCTTCGTCGACGATTTTCTTGGCCACGGGGTTACGCTTAATCTCGGTCTGAAGCTCGCCTGATTTGTCGATGGAATCGGCTAGAGAGATATTAAGCTCGTCGGGGATCATTTTCGCCAACTTGTCAGCCTCGGCGTATTCGAGGTTGTTGACGCGGGCCAGGTCGCGGATGATCATTTTAGCGCCGAAGGTGCCGTAGGTGATGATGTTTGCGACGCGATCGCGGCCGTATTTGTCGCGGACAAAATTCACGACCTCATCGCGGCGGCGCATGCAGAAATCCACATCAAAGTCGGGGGGTGAAACGCGCTCAAGGTTGAGCATTCGTTCAAAGAGGAGCCCAAAACGCAGGGGATCGATATCTGTAATTTTGAGCACATACGCGACGACACAACCTGCTCCCGAGCCGCGGCCTGGGCCGACGGGTATATCCTGCTTCCGCGCCCAGTCGATGAAGTCCCAGACGATCAAGAAATAATCAATGAAACCCGTACCCATGATAATGGCCAACTCGTAGTCGAGCTGTTCACAGATTTGCTGTGCTCGGTCTCGGGTGATGACCTTGTTGTTGCTATCGTGAGTGGGGAGTGCGGAGCCACTTGGAGGATTCTCTGGGTCGGTCCAGCCGTTGTATTCTCCGCGCAGGTAGGCGTCATAATCGACGGAGTAACGCTCTACTAAGCCTGCTTTACACAGCTCGAACAGGTAGAGTCCATTGGCCATGAAGTCTTCTCGCTCAGCGACAGTCAGTGGGGCGGGATCGGGCTCGCCATTTTGGCGACAAACAGCCGTTTTCTTCTCAATGTAGATGTCGAGGATGCGATTAAAATTCTGCTGGTCCGCGTTGAATGTGATCTCCGCGGCACGCTCAAAAGTCGGGTAGTGGTTTTCTCCAAATTTGATATCTAGGTCCACCATCTCGGCGACATCGACGGTGTTGGACAAAGCTTCGGGAACTTCGCTGAAAACCTGGAGCATTTCCTCGTGGCTTTTGAGGTAGAACTCATTGCAGGGGTATTTCATGCGCTCAGTTTCTTCCAGCTTCCGTCCGGTCTGAATGCAGAGTAGAGCATCGTGTGGCTGCCAATCGTTCTTTTTAACGTAGTGTACGTCGTTTGCTGCTACGATAGGTAGGTCGAATTCGCGCGCCAGCTTTATGAGATGGGGCACAATGCGGCGCTGGGCGTTGAGCCCGTGATCTTGTAGCTCGATGAAGTAGTTTTCTTTGCCGAAGATATCGATAAAGTCGGCAGTCACCTGACGTGCCATGGCGTAGTTGTTGTAGATCAGGTGCTGGGAAGCCACGCCATTAATGCAGCCAGAGAGACCGATCAGACCTTCGGAATACTGTGCTAGTTTTTCCATATCCGTCCGCGGACGGTAATACTGGCCATGGATGTGGGCATCCGAGACCAGTTTAGAGAGGTTTTGGTAGCCCTTGAAATTTTTCGCCAAAATCGTCTTGTGATGGATTTGGTTGCGAGGAAAGTCTTCAGGTGAAAGTGCGTCCTCGGGCACGTCGTTGATGTCGTCAGATCGCTTCTTGTCGCGTTTTGGACGTTCGCTTTGCTTGTGATCGTGGACCAGATAAATCTCGCAACCGATGATCGGTTTGACGCCGTTTTTCTTACAGTTTTTGACGAAATCCATAGCCCCGAAAAGGTTACCATGATCAGTCATGGCTAGAGCCGGCATTTCGAGCTCGGCGGCGCGTTGCGTGAGACGGTCGCAACGCGCGCAACCGTCGAGGAGGGAATAGTCAGTGTGGACGTGGAGATGGACGAAAGGAGGCACTAAAAGAAAGATGGAAGATGAGTGTTTAAGGATGAACCGGGGCTCATCGATAATGTGAAGAAATGGCGGGTTGGGATTCCTTTGTAAATTGTGGGAAGGCGGCTTTGAAGTCTTTGGGGCGGATCCAAAAACGATAAGACTTGGATGCCCATTCTTGCCCCACGGAATCTATGCCGATACGTGGCGTTTGCACGATAAAGTTGTCCACAAGCTGTTCACCAGGAGGTTCTAGCCAAAGATTTGATTCGGCTGTGGCAGATAGGGTGTTGAAGCTGCGACCTATCTGAAGCGCTTTGGTAACTCTTCCGGGTCCATAAATGCCGCCCGCACCGCGTATCAATACAGCAGCCGGGTAGTCGACAGGTCCAGTGACAATATTGAGCAACTCATGTACACCATAGCAAAGATACACATACCAACGATTAGCTGAGCCAAACATAATCTCATTGCGCGGTGTGCGCCCTCGATGGGCATGACATGCTTTATCTTCCTGGCCGTCGTAAGCTTCAAGCTCACACAAGGGCCATTTCAAGGTCGACCCATCCGGGAGCCGCCGACAGAGCAGGTGTCCCAAAAGCTGACGAGATAGTGCGACGGTATCGGTTGATTCGAGCAAGCAAGTTTTGGAACCCATCGCTAGACTGTCTATGGAGTGATGAAAATTGTCGAATTAACTTCGATGAACCTGGATGATATGTAGGATTCAATAAGTAAGGCAAATAATTGACGCTTTACTTTTTTAAAAATAAAGATGTTTCATGATCACATCAACAATCAGTCAGCGTGGACAGACGACAGTCCCTAAGCAAGTGAGAGATGCCTTATCTGTAGGCCCTGGGAAGCAGCTCATCTATGACATAGAAGGAGATCATGTTATTATCCGTGCCCATCCCGGAGTTTCCTCTTCGATTGGAGTTTTCAAGAAATACTGCCCAGAACAATCATGGGATGAGGTCCGCGGAGCTTCTCGTGCCGAATGGATAGAGCATATAGCTGAAGAGGGTTCTGGCTCATGAAATCCTACCTTATAGACGCGAATGTGATATTGCGTGTCCTGACTGGGTCGCCTGAAAGTCAGGCAGATCAGGCAGCACGATTTCTGGTCGCCGCTGAGAATGGCGACCATGAGGTCATTATTCCGTCTATGGTCATAGCCGAAGTGGTTTTTGTGCTATCAGGGAGTGTCTACCAGATACCTAGGCCGCTATTGGTGGAACAGTTATTGCATTTTCTAAGCAATCCGGCTCTTCATGTCGTCGAGCGCGATATCATTCATCGGGCTTTGAGTCTATTCTCCAAGAGCAATGTCGATTTTGTGGATTGCTACCTTGCTGCCGCTGCTAGCAGCGAAGGGCGTCATATCGCAACGTTCGACAAGGACTTTAAAAAATTGGGTGATTCCAACCAATGTCTCACTCTTCTTCAGGAAAATATAAGCTGAAGAATGCAAGGGCGGAGGGATGGGTCGCTATCGCAATCGCCTGCGCGACCACCTGAGGTGTCCCATCTACGGTCGCTACGCTACTTCCGTCGAATCGAGGTTCTCATCCCACGCTTCGCCATTCTTCGAAATGGCAAGGGCGGAGGGATTCGAACCCCCGACCGCCAGATTAGAAATCTGATGCTCTATCCAACTGAGCTACGCCCTCATCCTGGGCGCAATTAATCAGCACCGTATGCTTAAAGCGCAAGACAATATGTTGGTTAGGAGCGAGCCATGACTTCCGACGGTTGGTAAGCTTCAATGGTTTCGATTACGCGGTAAACTCCGTTGCCATCGACGAGCTGAGAGCATTTTTCCGACAGAATCTGTCGGAGGTCGGGGTCTGTCATGAGTCGGTTAAAATTATCGATCAATGGCCCATTTTCGAGCGATTCGATGCGTCCGCCATCCAGGCTCGTTTTCCAGCGATTGATGGCTGCCAGCGCGTTGCTGATTTGATTATTAACGAGAGTAATGACTAGGGTAGGAATGCTGCGTTGATAGAGTTCGTAAAGGGTGGTGCCCGCACCGACGATAGCGATATCTGCCCAATCCATCATGGTGGGCATATCCTCTACGTTTGAAGCCGTCTCTAGTTTTATCGGCGAATGGTTGCGCCGTAATTCTTCGGATAGGAAGTCTAGGCGTCGTTTATTGGGGTGCAGGCTGCCAATGATGATCCGCAGTGTAATAGGCTTGGAGGTTTCTATTTTTGTTAAGCAGCGAACGATATGCAGCGATGCGTCGGATGGGTCGGTGCCTCCAGTGGTGACCAAGACATTTTGCGGGCGACTGCGATCGAAGGGTTTCCGAGGAAGTTCGCGAAATTGGCTCCGCAGGATGGTGTAATCAAAACCAAGTAGTAACTTTTGTTGCGAGCCGAGTCCTTCATACCAGGCTTCGCATGCAGAAGCGTTCTGGTTGATGATGATACTGGCTCGGTTTTGGAGGCAGTGCCCATAGTCATCAATTGCTGTGAATCTGATATCTAGATCGAGCAAGGTGCGCTGATAGCCTTCACCAAAGTGATGCCCATCCAGGATAACCCAGTCTGCTTCGAGTTCCTTTGCGACGCGTGCGGTTGCTTTGGCTTCGGCGAGCGTTCCGGAAATACCATCTACTTGAGTATGAGCGACTCCAAGCATCTGCCATCGGTCTAGTAGGGGCTGAGGGCATTCATTGTAGAGCAGATGACATGGGTGCCCTCGCTCCAGAGCGGCCTCAGCAAGGGCCCACGAACGCATGATATGGCCCGTGCCAATCACTGGTGAAGCATCAACGCGGAAAACGAAATTCATGATAGGGTATGAGCAGCGATAGAGTTGAGGGTCTCCACAGACTTAGAATATTCATCGGCACTCAATCCGGGAAAGCAAGGGATAGATATTGCGGTGCGCGCCCAGCGTGACGATCCGGGAAAAGCCGCGTCGTCGCCGCAGTTTTGGTAGATAGGTTGGCGGTGCAGTGGGATGTAGTGGAGATTAATATGCAAGCCTGCATTGCGGAGTTGCTCAAAAACGCTGCGGTAATGGTGTGGAGCAGTGTCGTGAGAAAGTCGAGCTACGCATAAATGAAGGGAAGCCTGCGTGCCGTCGGGGTCGCTTGCGATTTCCCAAAAGCAGCTGTCTAGGTCTTCGGCATAGGCATCCCGAATCTGTCGCCGCTCTTCGACAAAAGCATCGAGGCGTTTCAATTGGCTCAATGCCAGAGCCGCTTGAATGTCGGAGAGGCGAAAATTGAATCCTGTGTTATGCACTTCATAATGCCAGGGGCCACGCATGTTCGAGGGTGCTAAAAATGCATCCTTGTCTCTTACAATCCCATGTTCGCGTAGTTGTCGGGCCTTTCGCGCGATTTCAGGATCGTTGGTCACGAGCAGGCCCCCTTCACCCGCGGTGATCATTTTAACGGGGTGTAGGCTGAATACTGCCGCATCGGAATGCCCACAGCTCCCCACTTTTTTACCCCAGTAGTCTGCGCCCAGCGCGTGTGAAGCATCCTCAAGGATTTTGAACCCGTATGTCTTTCTCAGGCTGTCGAGGCGAGCCATGTCCACACTGGCACCTGCGAGGTGGACGGGTATGACTAAGTCAGGGCAGGTTTCTTTGCAGAGTTGTTCGAGGTGATCCAGATCCATCAGCCCGGTAACTGGATCTACATCGGTGAGCCTTATTGAAGCACCGCAATGCCTTGGAGCATTGGCGGAAGCGACAAACGTCACCGTGCTTGTAATCGCGGAGTCTTCTGGCTCGATACCTAAAGCAGCGCAGCCGAGGTGGAGGGCTGCCGTAGCATTGTTCGTTGCAACGGCAAAGCGGCACCCGCAATACGCAGCGACCGCCTCCTCAAAAGCCGTGACAGTAGGTCCTTGTGTGAGCCAGTCTGACCGCAACACATCCACAACGGCCGCGATGTCTTCTTCGCTAATTTGATGACGGCTGTAGGGCAGGTTAGCCATAAGCGTCGTGTATCAGTTTCCCACCAAAGTGCGAATCTCTTCTATAGTTAGAAAATGTGGATTGGTGTCAGAGCGGTATTCGAAATCAAGGTCGCACGGTTGCCCGGTTTGACCGACAGCATTCACGGTATAGACCGGGTCGTGATTGAGGGCAATCGTCGGCTGGATCACGTAGTGGTCTTCAAATTCCAAAGTCCGGTGCGCGATATCGCCGGGACACATCAGCTCGTGTAGTTTCTCGCCGGGCCGGATGCCGATGTCGCGGGTGGGTAGATCCGGGGCCATTGCCTTGGCGAGATCAGTGATGCGCACACTGGGTATTTTAGGCACGAAGATTTCACCGCCCGTCATCCGTTGAATCGATGAAACGACAAACTGAATCCCATCCTTGAGGGTGATCCAAAAGCGCGTCATCCGGGGATCGGTAATGGGAATGCTTTCTGCACCGTCTCTCAAGAGCTTTTCAAAGACGGGAACGACTGACCCGCGCGAGCCCATAACATTTCCGTAGCGGACTACCGAAAACCGCGTCTTGTGTTGCCCTGCGAAATTGTTGGCTGCGACAAAGAGTTTATCCGATGCGAGCTTAGTAGCGCCGTAGAGGTTGATGGGGTTGGCCGCTTTATCCGTCGAGAGCGCGAGCACCTTTTCGACATTATTCTCAAGGGCAGCTCTGATAACGTTTTCTGCGCCATGTATGTTCGTTTTGATGCATTCCATGGGATTGTATTCGGCGGCAGGTACCTGCTTCATCGCGGCCGCGTGGATGACAATGTCAATATTGCGCATCGCCTCGCAAAGGCGCTGATCATCGCGAACGTCTCCAATAAAATAACGCAGATTTGGCCCTGAGAGGTGTTCTTGCATCTCAAATTGCTTCAGTTCATCCCTGGAGAAAATCACAACGCGACGCGGATTGTGATGATCGAGTAGCATGCGAGTGAATGACTGGCCGAACGATCCGGTGCCCCCGGTGATCAACACGGCTTTATCATTGAAGAGTGCGGAGATGCTTGATGATTGATTTTGTAGCACAAGAAATGGAAAGTTACGCAATGGATGACGACAGACCGCTGATCTTAATAACCAATGATGATGGTATTGAGAGCGTATTATTAAGGTCCATGGCCGCTAGACTGTCGGCAAAATTTTACTGCGCTGTAGCCGTGCCGGACCAGGAACACAGTTTCTGTGGACGAAAGATTACTCAGGACCGCGAGATTAAGGTCACGAGAGTCGATGATTTCGGATGCCTGGCCTATGCGGTTAACGGTAGCCCGGTGGATTCAGTGAATATTGCTCTGGAACACTATCTGCCTCGTCCAGCCGACTTGGTCCTTTCGGGTCCTAACATCGGGCGAAACTGCGGCGTGTGGACTGTATTGAGCTCGGGGACCGTAGCAGGTGCGGTGGAGGCTGCACTCTGTGGTGTGCGCGGATTAGCAGTCTCTCAGTCGGTCGACGGGCTGGAAATGCTCCGAAGAATTAAAGCAGCTGGAAGCATACCTGCGGATTTTGAAGGAGTCTGGGCGCGCAGTTTGGATTGGATTGAGGGGGTCGTTGTTCAAACACTGAGTCACCCGGACTGGCAGCGAGAATCGCTGGGGATTTGGAATATAAATCTCCCCCATAAATACGCCGGGGACGCGTTGCCAGAAACCTATGCTCTATCGGAAAATCCGTTGGCACAAACGCGCTACGGGTCTGTTTTCGAGAGGCTAAGTGATCACACATTTCGCTATGCACACGCTCGTCCGAAGCGGATGGATCCAACGGGCTCGGCGGACATCGATCGAATTATCAACGGCTATCCGAGTCGAACCTGGCTGGGTTAAACCCGGATTATTACATTGCCGCGATCTGATCAATGAGTGCGGCCGCCTCATCGTAGTCAGCGATCTTTTGTTTCCAGTCGTCAGGTATATAGCCCTCGCCGAAGTGGGCGCCCAACCATGCGCCTACAAGCATGGAGCGTCCTGCCGATTCACCACCAGCGCCTATAATAGCCAAAATGGCATCTTCATAGCTTTCTTCTTTCAGTTCGAGAAAGCTGTATACCGAAGCGGGTAAACTACCAGGCAGGGGACAACTATAGCCCAGATCTTTTGTGGTTGCGATGAAATCAGATGCCCCCAAAGCCTCCATAGCAGCAATCATACGGGTATCTAAAATCACACCCGTTGCATCATCATTCTGTGCGTCGGCGCGCGCTTGCTCAATTGCCTGTTCAGGCGATTCGCCAGAA
Organism: Opitutales bacterium; assembly: GCA_013215165.1. Taxonomy (NCBI): domain Bacteria; kingdom Pseudomonadati; phylum Verrucomicrobiota; class Opitutia; order Opitutales; species Opitutales bacterium. Next base: position 38,095 of record JABSRG010000007.1, read on the forward strand.
AGGAGGTGTTTGAGGATGGACGCGTGAAGCTGGCTGGAGGCAACGGCCTCGTCGTTATTCTGTCGGATGCGGACAAATTCTTCTATCCGCTCTAATAACGAAGAGTCATCGTGAAAGAGGGCGACGAGAGGCATCAGGCTTGTCGCCCCAGCGAGTTGATTATCATCCGCCCCCTGTTGGAAATCAAAGGGTGTATCTGGATGTTCTGCCAGGTGAGTGAGGTAGATAGAATGGCTTTCTTTGGTCGCGTGATCTAGATACCCTGCATAGCTTCCGGGTGTCAGCGTCGTCATAAAGCGTTTGCCAAAGTCGTCGCGAGAGAATGTCCCCGTTTCTGAGATCGATTGCATGAGCAACATGAGCGCATCGCCATACATCGTGAACTCACCGGATTGTTTACCCGCGTGGTAGTGATCATCAGTGGGAGTCTCAAAACCCTTAATGCCATCGGGGAATCGAGCCTTTAGGTCCTCTTGTCGATAATACCAATGGGCCCCCAAAGCCGCGGCATCTCCAACGAGAGCCCCCCAAAGCATACCTCGAATACGCGATTGCGTGTCGGGAGCGTCAGCTACAAGAGAAGCGGCAGCAAAAAGTAAAAGCAGTAGCGCTTTGAAGATCCGTTTTATTACGACCTTCCAAGCAGATACGAAGCCGAACCCATCCGGGGAGCACCGAGACCCAGCTCGACACCTGACGCATTCAACCTTCTTACTGGGCAGAATAGGCTACCAGCCCATGGGAGCAGACTGAGCGTTGTCATCTGACGATTTGGGCATATTCAGCAGTTTCTTTCTACGTATAAAAATCACTGTGCGCCAGTCGATTGCCCCATCTGGTCTAGCTCCTCAGAATTCTTAAAATCCGTTTCGGAAACTTGGCGCTCGCCTACGGGCCCAGACTCATAATAGCTTTGTAAGCGCTGAGATGCGCAGCCGGCAAAGAGCGAAACGCTACAAGCGACAAAGACAAATCTTCGCAAAATTCCTAAAATGAGTGTGTGGATGGAAGCTTTACGTTGTTGCATAACTGTTCAATTCATTGAGTGAAGAGACTAGATTTTCAAGAATAAGAATCGGAGCTGGGTTTCGACGCACCCGAGTATCAACTGAGTCGCTTGCGCATGTGCTCGACGAGCAGAAGGACAAATGAGGCTTCTCCGAACAAATCGTTGGATATGCGCCTGGCTTTATCCGAAAAGCGTTCTGCTGCGTCGCGTGCAGCGTTGAGGCCGTGCATTGAAATATAGGTTGTTTTCTCTCGTTCGGCATCAAGGCCGGCGGGCTTACCCAAGTTTTCAGTGGATTGGGTGGCATCGAGAATATCGTCGATGACCTGGAAAGCCATGCCGAGGGCGAGGCCTAGTTTCTCAGCTTGTTGTAGTTCACTGTCATCAGCTCCACCCAGCCTGCATCCGATGATGAGGGCTGCTTGGATCATTGCGGCAGTTTTATTGCGGTGAATAAAATCAAGATCGTCTGGACTGAGTATAAGGCATTGTTTTTCACCCAATACATCTTCCATTTGCCCGCCGATCAGCTTTTGTGATCCACCGGCGATGGCGAGGTCGCGGATTAAGGCGAGCCCTAGTTCTGCAGGTGTTCCGTATGACTGAGATAACAATTCGTAGGAGAAATTGAGCAAGGCATCACCCGCCAAGAGCGCTGTTGGCTCGTCAAATTGGATATGGCTCGTTGGTTTGCCTCGGCGTAAATCACTATTGTCGATGGTTGGCAGGTCGTCGTGGATCAGTGAGTAGGTGTGCAAACATTCGATAGCTACAGCTGCAGGCATGGGGTCTGCATCATTGCGCCCAAGGCCTTCTGCGGCAGCGATGAGCAATGCGGGTCTGAGTCGCTTACCGCCTATTTGCATGCTGTAGCGCATGGCTTGATGGATGCGTGTGGGACGAGTGTCGGCAGAGGGCAGGTGTTGGTCGATGGCAGACTCAGTGCGCTCGATCAATGCCGCCAGTGCATCGTTGAAACCTAGAGTATTTGAGATCATGGGATAAGGTGAATAGGAGCGCCTGGGCCAAGCGGAAGCCCCAAGCCATACCAGACAGAAAAGAGGATACACCAGCCAATTGCAAAGGCGATGGAGTAAGGGAGCATCGTCGCTACCAATGTGCCCATTTTTAACTTAGGGTCGTATTTTAAAGCGAAGGACAAAATAATCGGAAAATAGGGGTTCAAGGGTGTAATCATATTGGTGATCGAGTCGCCGACGCGATAGGCTGCCTGGGTGGTTTCTGGTGTGATTCCCAGGATCATGAACATCGGGACAAATACGGTGGCCATGATTCCCCACTTGGCCGATGCGGAGCCGATCACCAGATTGATCGCTGCAGCCATCCATACGAAGGTCAGCAATACAGGAAGGCTGCCCAGATCAAGTTTCTGTAAGAAGGCCGCTCCTTCGAGCGCTGTGAGGAGTCCCAAATTTGACCAGCCAAACCAGGCAATAAATTGGGCTGCTGCGAACGCTAAAACAACGTAGCCACCCATCGTAGCCATCGAATCTGCCAGCATGTCAGCGAGGTCCTTTGTGCTTGTGATACTCCGGCTGACTATGCCGTAGACGGTCCCGGGGATGAGAAAGCTGATTGCAATGATAGGAACGAGGCTACCTACAAAGGGAACCAGATTCTCCTCTTCATCGCGCAATAAGGCATTTTCTGGGAGCGTCATGAAGAGTAACCCCGTGATGCAGGCGAAAACTGCCACCAAGGAAGCGGTTAGGGCACGTATCTGCTGGGGCTGTGTGGTCGACGTTTCCTCTTTCTCTTCAGTTAGAGCATTTGCCGGGTTCCATTTTCCTAAACGCGGTTCAACGATCCACTCGGTAATGGCCCACCCGAGCAAGGTAATGAGGACCGTCGAGGCGATCATAAAAAAGTAGTTGGCGTCGGGGGTGACGGCGTAGTCGGTGAGATATAAACGGGCCGCTTCGTCGGTAAACCCAGACAGCAAGGGGTCAAGCGAGGTGATGAGGAGATTTGCAGAGAATCCTCCTGCCACTCCGGCGAACGCTGCTGCTAGGCCGGCGAGAGGGTGCCGCCCGAGACCAGCAAAAACGACAGCTCCTAAGGGCGTGAGTACGACATAACCGCTATCCGCCGCCATCGAGCTCATGATCCCGGCAAAAACGATGATAACAGTCACAAGGCTCCGGGGCGCTTTTTGAACGGTGAGCCGCAAGACGTGATCGATAAGGCCCGAGCGTTCTGCGACTCCGATGCCCATGACGGTGACCAAGACTGCTCCAAGCGGGGCGAAGCTGGTAAAGTTGTCGACAGCCTCAGTCCACATGCGCTGCATCTGCTCTTTATCTAGCAAGTTGATCGCTCGTACCATATCGCCAGTCACAGGATGCTCACGCGCCCAACCAATGCCAACCGCCAAGGCACTCATAAAGGGCACGGCGGCAGCGAGGAGTGCATATAATACGATCGGATCTGGCAGGCGATTTCCTAACCATTCAATGCTGGAGAGTGCCCGATTGAGTAGGCGGGAGGTGAGTCTTTTCATGTCTGTGCAGCTTACATTCCTGGCTTATGAAGCGATATGGGCAGGTGTGCGGCGTAAAACTGAAAATCGCGATCTTTAATCAAGATCGAATAATTTCATCAATAAGAACAGGCACAGAACAAGAAGTCGGTATGGCTCTCCTGAATCCCTTTGCTGCGACAGGTCCTGTAAAATCGAGCAGCAGTAACGCAGAGTGAGACCTCTAACACGGTCCGTAATTAATCTCTATTTCTTGGCTCGATATTCGCCAGCCAGGGCTTCTCAATCCGTCCACCGCTGTAGCTTGCCGAGAGGTGGAGGTTGATAGGCTCGGGGATATTTAGGTCGAAATTTTTCAGAAGCACGGCGATGGCGACGGGGGTTTGCATCATGCTATGGTTGCGTCCAAGACAGGCGTGCGACCCACCGCCAAAAAATCCAAATGTTTTGGGAACGAAACGCTGCTTTTCGATGAAGCGCTCAGGATTATAAGTTGTTGGATCTGGGTAGAACTCTTCAAGGAAGTGGCCGAGATTGTTAAAGTGGATCACGTCCGAATTTGTCGGCACAGTCATGCCTTCAAAAGTGAAACTTTCTTTGGCATATTTATAGAGTTGAAGCGCGCCGGGACGGATGCGTTGCGTCTCCATGATGACAGCCTTCAGGCGCGACATCTGAGAGATGGCTGAAATATCTGAACCGTCCCATGCATCGAGATCTTCCCTGAGCCAATCGATCCACTTGGGTTCGGTGTAGAGCTGCATCAGGGCGTAGTCGATCAGTGCCGAGGTATTATCAGTTCCAGCAATGAGAATGAAGTAGAGATCATTAACGAGGTTATCTACTGAGGGCTCGGGACCCTCGATTTCGATGCGTTGGCGGAGCACATCGGTGAAATTATCTTCGATAGCATTGGGGTCGGCTAAGCGGTCTTCCACAATTTTACGGAGCCACTGAAACGTCTCTTCTTTGAGTTCTTGATACTCCTTCCGCTCGTAAAAAGAAGCTTTAGACGCGTCCAAGAACAGACCACGGAGCATCAATACTTCCCAACGCGCCATGCGGCGAATGACATCGCGCGGAATATCCGCCTGGGCCACAGACTGAGCATTCGCAAGGGTGATCAATTCTGCCCAAAAGGTAACGAGATCGACCGGCTCGTTGAGCTCGGAGGCACGCTGGATTTCATCGCTAAATACGTTGTGGTAAATCCCTAAAAAGCGCATTGCGGAGCTCATTGTGAAGGCAGGTTTCAGGATGGCGCGTTTCTGTTTGTGGTGATCACCATCCAACCCAGTCACATGATCGTGCCCCATCTCTTCCAAGAAACTCTCGTTGGCCTTAGCATATTTCCAGATCTGCGGGTTTTGCCAGACGTAGTTATTCGCCTCTGGGCCTGAGAGCACGTACCAGTAGCGGTTTCGGATATAGGTTCTATATAGACCGCCGTGCTGGCGATAGCCTTCTATTTGGAAGGTTAGCGGATCGTTTTGATAGGCTTCAGCGCAAGAGGCTTTGCTACCTCCCGGAAGGTAAAGTGGAATGTCCGTTGTTTCGACGAGAGTGGTAGGCATGACCCATCAAAGCATCCCCAGTGCCGACCTGTGGTCAACTGCATGGAAGTGTTTTGTGGGGTTGTTCTGAGGAAACAGACCTGCACATTAAGCTGGGTGGCTTCTTTTATCGACCTGTTAAAACGGCTTAGCACCCATAGTTTTGACTATGTCGTCGTTGGTGAGCTAGCTGCGGAAATTCAGGGGCAACGTTACATAGGAGGCGATGGGGCGTCCGCGTGATCTTGAGAATGTCAAAATCCTTAGATCGATCTATGAACAGCGAAAATGACCTAGCTGAGGCTCATGCGGCCAAAATTGACGCTTCGCTTGCGAGGGAAAACCTCAGGCTCACTCCATTGCACCGTCTTCAAAATCTGGAGCGCCGGGTAGCGGATCTACAACGACTACTCGCGATGAGGAGGGTTAAGCCGGATGCAGTGTCTCCAAGACTTCAGAGTGATTCAGAATGATGTGCGTCTCCAGGGATCATTGGACGGGACGCTTTGGCAGAATGCCCCTTCCGATCCTTCTTTGGTGAAGTCGTCGGCCGCCATTCAATTTATTTCGCTAGATTGCCGTTTTCTGGATGGCGCTGATGCTGTGGATGCCCTGTTTGGCAAGAGCGAGCATTTTGGCGAGTTCGTCATCGCTGAATGTGGCTTCTTCGCCCGAACTTTGTAGCTCTACAAAGCGTCCCCCTGTCGTCATGACGATATTTGCGTCGACCGATGCGTCTTTATCTTCGATGTAGTTAAGGTCGAGGACGGGTGTCTCTTGATAGACGCCGACACTGATTGCGGCCACGCCATCGATGAATGGATCTTCTTTTAGTTTATTCGCAGCGAGGAGTTTATTGACTGCGCGTTTTGCGGCAATGTAGGCACCTGTTATGGAGGCTGTTCGTGTACCGCCGTCCGCTTGAAGGACGTCGCAGTCGATCCACAGGGTTTTTCCGGGAAGCTTTTGCAGATCTACCACAGCGCGTAGACTACGTCCAATGAGCCGCTGTATTTCCACGGTGCGTCCATCCATTTTACCTTTGGAAATGTCTCGGTCTTTGCGGTCTAAGGTCGAGTAGGGCAGCATGGAATACTCAGCTGTGATCCAGCCACCGCTGACACCCTGATGGTGCATCCAGCGCGGGACTCGATCTTCTATGGTCGCGGCGCAAATGACTTGGGTGTCTCCAAAGCTAATAAGGGCCGATCCACTGGCATTGGGTGCAAAATCCGTTTTTACGGAGATTGGACGGAGTTCGTTGGTGGCACGACCATCGGGGCGAATGACTTCAAGCATGATAATGAGGGTTTTGGGAAATAAAAAAGGGACCGGATGGAGTCCGGTCCCTTAAGCAAAAAAGTCTTGAGGCTTATTTGCCAGCCGTGTCTACCCAACGCTTTATCTTTTGGATCGTCCACTCTTCGGACTCGCCATCGATCTGGGTCGACGCGGATTCTCCCACCTTCTTTGACAGGAGGGCCTTTCCAAGCGGAGTTTTGTAAGAAAGGATGTTCTTATCTGGATCAGAATCCCAAGCTCCGAGAAGTGAATATGTGATTTCGCGCCCGGTGGATCCTTCGGTCAGCGTCACTGTAGTACCCACGCTGATCGTAGTGTCGGTGGCTTCGGTGAAATCGGTGACGCGCGCTTTGTTCAGATCGGACTCCAGCTGACTCTTGCGAGCGAGTAGGGTGTCCTGGTCTTGGCGGGCCATTTTATATTCCGAGTTTTCCTTTAGGTCACCGTGCTCGCGGGCTGTGGCGATGGCTTCTTTATTCTCAGGGATCTTAACTTGGATGATTTCTTCGAGCTCTGACTTGGCGCGCTCAAAGCTGTCTTTTGAGACAATCAGTAGATCTTGCTCACGGGTTTCCACTTCTTGAGAGATGAGAGACTGGAGTGATCCGTGTACTTTAATGAAGCGAGCAAAGATAGATTTCTTGGTCAGCTCTTCAAAACCTTGGTTCATGAGGAGGGTCTGACCGAGGTCGCGCGATTCTTCGAGTGATGCGGATTGCAAGAGGTCGGCGATCAAGGTGGAGTCTTCATTCACCAATTCGGCCAGTGGGATGCGGCGGCTGCCGGTCATCTGGAGGGCTTCGTTATCAATCGCATCGAAGACGCATTTGAGGAAGCTTGGGTCGAGTAGTGGGTCGATCATGCGGCTGTATTTACGTGCCGGACGGTTTTTGATGATCCAAAACAGGATCGGTGCTTTGATCGATTTGTCGTTGAGCCAGCGTTGGAAGCAGTCAGACACGACGTCTTGCTTTTCGCGTTCGAAGAGGAAGTTGATACACTCGTTGGTGAACTTGCCCTCGCTGTTGAAGAGAAGTTCTTCGAGGATTTCAACCCAGCGCTCGGGGAACGTCCGAGAAATAAGATCCAGATAGCGCTTGTAGTATTGGTGGGGGAGGTCCACCGCGAGTTGTGAAAGATCGTCAGTGGCTTCGAGGATGGATCCAGAAGTGGGAATGAGCGATTCGACGTCTTCGTGCAGGTCGCGGGCAAGGTTGTTGCGAACCCAGACGCCGTAAAGACGGTCTGCCATGGTCAGGCTCTTGGCTTCTTGGATTGTTTGGGTCAGGTCGTCGAGAACGTCGGGTAAGTCGTCTTTCAGCTCAGGCTTGCCATCCGACATGACGAACAGCTCATCAGCAAAAAGGATCTTTTGCTTGGCGTTCTTGGTATTTCGATACTTCTCAAGAATCTCGACCTCTGGACGGATGGGTTCGTCGCGTAAGACATAGGGCTCAGTCTTTTTGACCGGCACACCGATCCGTGGGTCTTTTGCGAGGAGCTTCTTTGTCGCGGTCCACCACTTTTTGTATTTAATCGGCCCAATTACTCGGGCGAGGACGCGCTCGATCTCGGCAGCGGTTGCGCTAAGTGACTCGTTGGACTCAAGAATGTTAACAATCATTGCTACCGGCTCTTCCTTGATCATTCGGTTGATTTCGGCGGGGTTGGTATGCTTGATGACGAGGAGGTCGTTTTCTGCGAGAATCTCTAATTTATCGACGCAGAATGCGGGGTCCATGGAATGGCCTTCTTTGCCTTCCTCTGTAAAATCGATGATGAGGCGGTTATTTTCCCCATCATAGTCGCTGATATGTCCGAATCCCCAACTTCGGTGTAGGCAATAGCTGCCGGGTTGCATGGATGCTAGTTTTGCTCGGGCGGATTTGAGCTTTGGCTTTTTCTGGATCAGGATGTCGATGACCGCTTCGTTCATATGCTGGAGAGAATTAAGTTGAGTCCCTGAGGACCCAAATCACGTTGCTGGGTATTTTCTTTATGAAGCTTAGGAATGATTTCGCCGACGATCCGCAAGGCTGGTGGTCAGCAGTGCGACTCGTATGCGACTATTTGGATGCGCCCGGGAAGGCAGATGACTTTCTTCGTCGAGCACAAAGCCAACACTCAACATTGGAGGCGAAGGTTTGCCAATCTCTTTTTTTAGGTGTGCTCAGGCATGCGTCATTACTTGACTCGCTTATAAATGACTCTGTATCGAAAAAGCCGCGTCGATTACTCGACGGTGTTTTGCGCGTAGCTGGTTTTCAGCTGATCGATGCGATTCATATAGGACGACCGGTAGCTCCAGTGATTCATTATGCTGTGGATCGCGTGAAAAGAAAGATGAGCCGACCGGAATCGAGCCTCGTGAATGCAGTTTTGCGACGTTGGCAGGAGCCCATCGAAGCAACGCGCGAGCGCGCTCAGGCGGGCGAAGTCGATGCGATGGCTCGTTTCTACAGCCATCCACGCTGGTTGGTGAAGCGTTGGGTCGATCGGTGGGGGGAGGCAGGTGTCCTGCGTTTGCTCGATTTTAACCAGCGGCCTGCACCTGTATTCGTCAGGGTGTTTCGTGAGCCAGATCGCGGATTGAGCGAGGGCTTCGAAGCGACAGATATAGTCGGCGTTTACAGACATATTAGTTCCGATTGGTCGGAGGTTTTAAAGCTTTTGGAACGCGGATGGGCAATCATCCAGGACCCGGCGACTCGACTTGCAATCGAGATACTCGACCCTCAACCCGGTGAAACTGTGCTAGATTTGTGTTCCGCTCCAGGTGGAAAAGCGATCACCGTAGCTGCGGCTGTGGGACCTGAGGGACGCGTGTATACTATCGATTTACCGAGGGAACGTCTGGGACCACGGTTTCATCAATGGGAGGTCAATGCAGGCCGCGCGCTCCACCGAAATGTTGCAGTTTTTGAAGCCGATTTGCTTGAGGTCAGTGATCAAGCTCTGAAAAAAGCACAGTATCCCCTTGCTGTGGATAAGGTGATGCTGGATGTGCCCTGTTCGAACACGGGGGTACTCAACCGCCGCCCGGATGCGCGTTATCGTCTGAAAAAGGGAGATCCCGATGCGATGGTGAAGATCCAATCACAACTTCTGTCACGAGCGGCGCAGTTTGTGGCCGCAGGGGGACGTTTGGTTTATTCGACCTGTAGTCTTGAACCGGAAGAAAACGAAGGCGTGGTTGGGGCCTTTCTCGAGTCTGACTTGGGGAGTGCGTTTCGTTTGGAAATTGCGAAAGAGTCTTGGCCGCACCGAGATGGATTCGATGGGGCTGCCGTATTCGGCCTCCGGCGTAGCAAGGTCTAAGGCTAGATTTTCTCAATAAGGAGCCATACGGGGGGGCGTCGTGCCTCATCGAATCCACTTTTCCAATGCGCTCGAGCTTCACTTCCAAGTGAATCAGCCCAGCGAACGATTGCCTTATACTCATCTAAGCCTGTGTTATGTCCGGTGTAAATGAGCACGGAGATGATTCCGCCTCGCTGTAGGCATTTAATCGCGCTTTGAAGGGATCGAAGTGTGGACTGGGCCTGTGTCGTTATGGACTTATCTGTGCCGGGCAGATAACCCAAGTTGTAGACGATAGCGTGGATTTGGCCGACTTGTCCCTGGGGAATGAGACTGTCGAGTTGTTCATGTGAGGCGTGACAGAGTCGAATGCTCTGGTCGATTTGGTCTAAGAAGCCGACTGCCTCTAATCGTTCACGTGTGTGTTCGATGGCGTCTTGTTGAATGTCAACGGCAATGACACGCCCTTTTGTTCCCACGCATTCAGCGAGAAAGCGGGTGTCATAGCCTTTTCCCATCGTAGCGTCTATGACAGCGTCGCCTTTCTTTAGGAATGATTTGAGAAACAGGTGAACTTGTTCAGTTAAGCGTGGGGTGGTCGAATTCATATGAGTGAGAACAGCTTCATCGATTGCCTAGGCGCTAATCAGGAAGGTGTTATCAAAATAAAGTTTCCAGTTTTCCGCTTAGTTACCGTTATCTAGGATTTAACAACAGAGTATGAGCCAGGAGTCACTGCCAGAACAATATCGAGCCACCGGATCAAAACGGATGTTTAACGCGTTTTTATACTCGATGGAGGGTATCGGGTCGACCTTGAAACATGAGGAGGCGTTTCGCCAGGAGGCTATCTTAGCGCTCATCCTGATCCCGAGTGCCCTAATTTTGCCAGTTGGCTTCTTTGCCAAAGCGCTTTTGATCGCCAGTGTCTTGTTTGTATTGATCGTGGAGCTTCTTAACTCGGCAATTGAAGCCACGATCGACTATATCTCCACCGCGAACCACTACCTGGCCAAGCGAGCGAAAGATAGGGAAGTGCTGCGGTATTATTGAGTCTGATCCAAATGGTATCGGTCTGGACTCTAGTGATTATCCATAAGTGGAACGAGATCGGAATCTTCTTTACGGCACAGCTGGGTAGGATTGGCCTCTCTTGATGCCTGCTGATTATAGTTGATAATCAATTAGCGTTGCGGCGGTAAAGATGGGGCTTGGCTCGTCGAATTATGAGCATGAATAAGCTTATCCATGCCGCAGACCGTCTATATTCTTGAGGACGAATCCATAACACGTGACCTGTGTGTCGAATACGTCCAAGTCGCCTTGCCAGAATTTGAGCTGGCGGGTTCCTCCGCGGACGGCAACCAGGCGTTAGAGGACTGTCTGCGCATGGAGCCCGATTTGGTTATCATTGATATCCGACTTCCGGGTATGAGCGGTCTGGAGTTTCTCCAAAAGTATAAGAAGCATGTGCCATCCAGTAAGGTATTGATCTACTCGGGAACCGATTGTTCTGAAGTGGTGAAATCTGCTTGGGTCGGTAACGCCGATGGTTTTGTCGAAAAACGCTCGGGTATGCAGCAAATCAAAGCTGCTGTGGATTCGATCATGAATGGGCGTCCGTATTTTTCAGAGAGTGTGGCAGGGAAGATTATAGACTTATCCACATCTCGGCGAATCCCTGGAGGGAAGGGGAGTTAGGGCGATGTCTGGGTCTGAAGAGAACACGTCTATTTCGCAAGAGTCCCTCGCGGAGCACACTATAGAGACTATTCGTGGATCCCTATCTGGGCGGGATTCAATGGGGCTCAACGGTATTATTCGTCTGGTTCAAGACCTCTCGTCTCGCGCTCTTTCACTTTCCGTCGATGAATTATCGAACATGATAGGCAGTGATCCTAAGGTCGCTAGTAAAGTCATCAGTGCGGCAAATACCTTGTCCTACAATCCCTTTGGCGTATCAATTAAAAGCGTAACTCAAGCCATTCACCTCCTCGGTTTTGATCAGATCAGCAACCTGACTCTATCACTTCTCCTGATGAGCAAGGCGGATTCGAAGCGCAACCCCATGGAGCAGCGCGAGATCTCAGCTAAAACGTTAGTGAGTGCTTATATGGCGAAGGAATTGGCCCTTGAGATTGGGATGGATCCCTTTCAATCCCTTGCGTGCACCGCATTGCGCAGTTTCGCCAAACTGTTGATGTCATCCTTCATGATCGACGCCTATCGCGAGGCGAATGCTGAGGCAAAGTATATGAGCGAAGATGCAGCTTACAGTAAAGTATTTGGCCTCACTCCGCTCCAGCTGGGTCACAATTTACTCCTCAGTGATCAGCTGCCCAAAACGGTGAAGCGTTGTCTGGACGAAGCGCCCGATGTGATCACCCGAGAATTGGCAAAGGATCCAGACAACCAGCTCTTAGCTCTCTCTGAAACGGCGATCCGTATCGTCCAAATCTCGGAAGATGAGGATTTGGGCCCCGAGGAGCTTAATATGCGAGTTCAGAAGATGATCACGCGCCTGCCTGGAGGGGAAAGTATTTCTGAAGCGCACATCAAACTTTTGTTTTCACGCACCTATGGCCGGATCTCAGAGTTTGAAAAAGAGAACAAATTCGACTTCTCTCAGTCAGCTTCCATCGAAGCGTGGAAAGCGCGCTCGCGGCAACGGGTGCCCAATGCGAAAGTACGGCCGCAAGAGGAAAAAAGGAGCAACGCAGCGGTCATAGAAAAGGAGGAATTGTCGCGGAATTCTGTGATGTTAACCCAGTCACCTTTCCCGGGGATCACCAGCCCGCTCTCTCGGGCTCTGACGATTCAACCTCCTGATATCCACTCAGCCTATAAAGCCCTTATCGACTATTTTTACACCGTGAAACAAATTGAAGAGGTCCTCATTTTCCTTCCGGACGAAGAGGACGCTTACTCTTGGTATGCCCAATGGGGGCGGGGAGTCCTGTTTCGCGGTGTCGGTAATCGCCCGATTGTGAAAGCCCAGCAGCGCGACCTTATAGGCTTGGCGATCCAAAGCGGACGCGATGTCTTCATACCACACGCAGATACGGTGAAAATACAAAGCCTCATTCCTAAATGGATGCATATCCCTTTTCGCGTGAAATCGTTGGGTATTTGGCCAATGTCATTGGATGAGGACATCCAAGCGCTTTTGGTCATGGCTCATATAGGAGACGGGTTTATGAGTCTTGAAATGACCGACATGAAGATCATTCAGGCATTGCGGAAGGAAATAGAATTTGCCTATCGGAGTATTTAGAACTTTTGATTAGGCTTTAGCACCAGTGACAAAGGTCGTTTTTTAAGGACCTCTCTTTTTCCCCATGGCACTTTTAACCGCAGCCCAACAAAACGCTTCTAAATCACGAGATAACGCTTCCGGCAAAAAGAAGATGACCTTCGCTGAGTCTCAGCGCTTAGCGAAACTGAAGGCTTATGAAAAGAAGTCGAAGCGGGCGAAGATTAAGACCGAGAATCTCGCGGTATTCACCGAACAGATTGCGAGTATGTTGGAGGCTGGCCTGCCGCTGGTTTCAGCTTTGGAAGCCCTGCAAGACCAAACTGAGAATCCAGTTTTTCAAATCATTATCCGCGATGTGCGCAATGATGTATCGAGTGGCATCGCCTTTTCGGAAGCCTGTGCGAAATTTCCTCGTGCGTTTCCCAACCTCTTTCTCTCGATGGTAGAGGCCGGTGAGGCCAGCGGTGGTCTGGCTGAAATCCTAGCCAAGACGGCGGTTTACTTTAATGACAGCGTGAAATTAGCCAAGCAAGTCAAAGGTGCGATGACTTATCCGATCGCTGTCATCAGTATCGCCATTATCCTAGTGGCAGTCTTGTTGATCAAAGTGATTCCGGTCTTCGCCGATATGTTTACGGGGTTCGGTGCTGAGTTGCCTAAGCCTACCCAGTTCGTCATCGATCTGAGTAATTTTTTGGTTGCATGGTGGTGGGTGATCCTCCTGTCCGGCTTCACCTTTTGGAAAGTGATGAGTAAAATCGTGAGCACTCCTAAAGGTCGGGTAGGAAAGGATAATGTAATATTTCGACTCCCGGTAATAGGGGCTCTGACACAAAGGATTAACCTGTCTCGATTCTGCCGTACATATGCGATTCTGCTTCGTTCAGGTGTCCCTATTTTACGAACCTTGGAGATCGTGTCTAGAGCGTCGAACAATGTCTTTGTGGAGGACGCAGTTAAGGAAATTTCCCGAAATATCAGCCAGGGTGGACAGGTTTCGGAAAGTATTGCAAGCATCGATTATTTCCCTCCTATGGTGAAACACATGAGTAAGGCTGGAGAGCAGACAGGAAACGTCGATGGGATGCTCAACAAGGTTGCAGATTTCTATGACGCTGAAATCGATACACTGGTTTCATCGCTGACTTCGCTGATGGAGCCTTTACTCATCGTCTTCCTTGGAACCGTTGTGGGGGGAATAGTGATGGCCATGTTCATGCCGATCTTCGAGCTTTCTTCCGTGGTTGGCTAGGTTTCCATCTGATCGGACAAATCTCGCTCAACTGGGGCCCTGCTGTGCCGAATTGGTTCATTGATAATGGCATCGCAAGACGACAAACACCCCGAGTCGCTTCATCGGCTTTCGCTAATCATCAATCAACTCGATGACTTTAGCGTCGTGCTTGGGCACATTTCTCACGATCTCAGCTCGCCCATTGGTGCCATACGGTTGTTTCTCGACATAGAAAAGGCGCGCCAGCCCGAGAACACTACGCCACGCAGTCTGGAGACATTTTCTCGACTCGCTGACGAGGCCGACGCAGCGAAGGAACTGATTGATCGCCTCGTCGAGTTTAAAGACAGCTTGGCATTGCTAGCATCTCCCATTGTCGCGCCCTGTCCTATAGGCGATCTGGTCGAGTCCTTTGTTCATTTTTGCCAGGACCAGGATCTGTTTCGCAACAATGCGTTGGAGTATCAGGATAAGTCCGAAGGGCTGCTTACCCCAGATTGGGATGCTAGTATGTTGCGGCATTCCTTACTTATAATTTGCCGAGATTTCGCACGCCTAGTTCCCCCCGAAAATAAGTTTTTTCTAGAAGTCTCCTCAGGACTATACTCCTATCAGATATCGATCTTCGCCAGCGGGCTCGAGGTGCCGAATCATCTCCTTGGCATTAGGCCCCAGCAACTCCGCCACAAACTCTTAGTCGAGCACGATAAGAAATGGCATCCGACAGCTCAGGTCTGGACAGAAGTCAACGCCATGGCTCGCCTCTTTGACGCCTCCTGGTCACTCAATTGGGACGCCGAAGGCCACGCCAGTTGGTCACTGAAACCACTTTCCCCAAAGGAATAAGTCTTGGGAGACCGAGAAGACGATAAAGCGCAGCAAAATGCGACAAACTCTGGCTACTCGGGAATATCGTTTGCCTGGATCTCCATGAGCTCAGCTCGGGTGACTTCGGTAGACGTCTTGTTGGAGAGGCGCAGGGCTTGGCTACGGATAGCTTGTTCGAAGAGGTTACGGCAGGTACGTCCATTACCAAAATCTTGGCCTTTGTGGGCTATGCGCCCGGTAAAGACTACCTTTAGCTTCTCGAGTCCTGTGTCGGATAATTCGTAGTGATTAGCCTGGCAGATGAGTTGGAAAATCTGCACCAACTCCTCCACATCATAGTCTTCGAAGATAATATATGCATTGAAGCGTGAGCGGAGTCCGGGGTTGGCGTGGATGAAGGTCTCCATTTCATTTTGGTAGCCGGCGACGATTACAACGAGTCGCTCGCGGTGGTCTTCCAAGGCTTTGACAAGGGCGTCGATTGCGTCGGCGCCGAAGTCATTGGCGGCGCCCTCCTTTTGGAGTGCGTAGGCTTCATCAATAAAGAGGATGCCGTCGAGCGCAGATTGAATAACTTCGCCTGTCTTTTGCTCGGTATGACCCACGTATTGGCCGACGAGTCCCGTGCGATCAACTTCGACGAGATGACCTTTTTTTAAAATGCCTAGGGCTTTGAAGATACGTGCGACAAGGCGAGCCACAGTGGTTTTTCCGGTGCCGGGATTCCCTGTAAATACCATGTGGAGCGAAAGCGGGGCCTGGGAGAGGTCGTGCCGGGCACGTTGCTCCTGGATTTTCAGAAAGCTCGTCAATTTGCGTATCTCAGCTTTTACGCCTTCGAGACCCACCAAAGCTTCCAGCTCTTCAAGCACAGCTTCGGCGCTTTCTGAAGATTTCGCCGTGGTTGCAGTCGCTCCTATGGCCGCTGAGGAAGCGCTGCTTGTGGGTTCTACCGCCTGATCTGATAAGCTCTCACGTGGAGGTAAGCTATCTCCGACGACGATAGCATCCACCTCTGCGATCAGTTGAGTGAGCTGTGTGGTCGCTGGGACTGGAAAGGTGCTCATCACTGTATTGAGAAGCATCGATTCTTCGCTGTTGATGCGCCCGTCCACACGGCTGGTTACAATTGCGAATCGCAGCAGGGCCTCTGCGAGTTCTGAGCTTTGTTTGGCCAGAGTAAAGTGGTCGAGAGAGAACGAGGGCTGGCTATCAATTCGGGTTTGGAGGAGGTCTTGATACATCCCGCTCCAATTGAGTGAGCGCGCTACGGTGTCGCGCCAGTGCCTTTCCGTTGCGCTGAAATCTCCGTCGAAATGAGCTGCGATGTAGATCAGGTAGGCGATTTCGAAATCGATTTCGAACGAAGAGAAGTGTTGTTTGCGCAAGAGTTCCCGGCGCTGCTGCGAAAATGTGTCGTAGCAGAAACGAAAGAGCGCGGCCGTATTCATGCCTGCGTGAGCTGCGCTCCGGGTCCGCGCTGTATGTGTTGGGCGCTCGTGTGTGCTGCCCCAACACAGGCCTCGATTTTTTTGAGGATCCGCTCGCACAAAGCGGCATCACCACAAGTGAAAATGTCGAACGAGGCATAGGCGCGATCTGGCCAGGTATGGACCGCGACATGGCTTTCTGAGATCACGACAACGCCACTGACGCCATGAGGTGAGAAGTGGTGAAAGGCACTCGTTACGACAGTAGCCCCGGCTTCAGAACAGGCCGCACGCAATGCACTTTCCAGTTGATCGGGATCGTTGAGTCGCGAGGGATCGCACCCCTCGAGCTCCGCGATGATCTGGTGACCTACCACGGTGAAGACACTCTCTCAGGCGACTAAGCGCCTTGGTTGAGTTTTGCTTTCATAGCCGCCAGTTTGTCTTGCACGGCTGGATTAGCGCTCGAGCTATCGAGCTCATCAAATTGCTTTTCAAGTGTATCCTCACCCATGCCGGCAATTTCCTGGGCCGCCTCTGCTTCCACTTCACTGCGTTCAGCTTTAGCCTTCATGCGGGCCATAAGGTCGTCGGCGTTGTTCGACTTCTTTGCAATGCGAGCTTTGGCTTCATAGATGCCTTTTTTGACTTCTGCGGCCTTGGCTTGCGCGATGATAAAGTCCTTATTCCGCTTATACTCGGCCAGTTGTTCCTCCATGCCGTGGATATCACGCTTGAGGTCTTCGACGCCCGTTTTTTGGGTCTCCCAATTTTGCTGCAAGCCTCCGACTTTCTGCTCGTGCTCCGTCGCGCGCTGCAGCGCCTTTACGGCGAGATCTTCTTTGCCGGATTTCAGGGCGGCTTGAGCGCGCTGTTCCCAGGCGAGTTGCTCAGCTTTCTCTGTATCCAGGAGTTTTTTGGTCTGGCGCTCGGTAGCAATGCAGCTCTGGACTGACTTTTTGGCATCGCGGATTTGCACCTCTTTGTCGCGGATCGCCTGTTCCAGCATCAGCTCCGGCTTTTCCATTTTATCCAGTGCCTTGTTTACTGAGGCCTGGCCAATCTTGAAGAAACGACTGAAAATACTCATGATCTGAAAATCTGTGGATTATTTGAGGTAAGAGCTGAGGAGGGCTTCGGCTTGGTCCGTCGCCAATTCAAGTGCGCTGAAAACGCTGAGTAATTCTTCGTCGCTCAAATCGCCCGAAATACGGCTTTCCACTAGAACGAGGCGCGGGTCTTCTGCGTTGGTGCTGTCGATACCGAAGCTCACCGGCTGAATCTCGGTGTTGAGATCGAGGAGAGCCTGATACAGCTCTGCGCTGGCGACGTCGGAGATGTTGCCGAGATCGACTGAAAAGTAGAGGCTGGAGTCCGTGATGCTGAGAAACACGGGGAGTTCGTCATCGCGGATAACGCGGTAGACTTGGGTGTCGACTTCCTCGACTTCGAAGCCGTTAAGCGAGAGAAACTCGTCAAGGCTGTGGTGACGCGTGCTGTGGACAGATATGGTGTTCATAAATGGTAAAATTGATCTAGGATGGGGCAAACCTTTGGGCGATATGTGGTGTTACGGGCTCTTCGAGGAGCGGGAAAGGTTATTTTGAGTTCAGCGCCATTTGCGCACGCTTTTGAGATAGCGGTTGAGGATTTTGGGTCTGTCTAAAGTACTTGCAGTTTGCGGATTTTTTGGAAGCTCGTCAGGCGGAAAAATTTTGGCCTGAGTCCAAACTTCGTGATTCAGATAACGCGTATGGTCCGGAAGTTCCAAAGTTTGGAAATCCCGAGTCGCATCCGTGGCTATGACAAACCCCCAGCGACCGAATGACGGCACATCGGCGTGATAGGGCAGCACCGTGCCGAATCCGGACGCCTGCATGCTGGCTTCAATGGTCCAGAAGCTTTCGGTAGCGTGGAATGGGCTGGTAGCTTGAGTTACGAAAATGCCACCCTGGGCGAGACGATTGCGGACGAGGCGGTAGAACTCGACACTGTAGAAACGAGCCAGGGCGATGTTGTTGGGGTCGGGTAAGTCCGAATAGATAATATCGAAGGGTGTATTGGCCTCATCGAGCCATCTGAAGGCGTCGTCATGGATCACCTCAACTTTGGGGTCTTGGAGGCTGCGCGCGTTAAGTTCAACTAAACGTTCAAACTCGTTAGCGAGTCGCGTGACCGCCTGGTCGAGATCTACTAAGATGACCTGAGCTTCTGGGGCATGGTTTAGAATTTCCCTTACGAGTAAACCGTCGCCGCCGCCCAGCACTAAAATGCGTTGGGCTGCGGGGTGGGCACTCAAGGCAGGCAGGGCGAGGCTTTCGTGGTAGCGGTATTCGTCCAAGGAGGAAAATTGTAAGTTCCCATTCAGGAAGAGACGGAAGTCGTCGCGGCGGGAGGTGATGACTAAGCGCTGGTAGGCAGTCTGTTCTTCGTAGACGACCCGGTCGTCATAGAGCGCCTGAGACCAGATGCCTGTCAAAGTGTTGGCGTAAGCGAATAAGCCTACGAACGTCACAGCGATGCACAGATTCAGGCCCAGCCAAAACGTCCAGATCGGTTGTACGAACTTGTGGCGGAATTTGAATAACACGATGAAGCCGATTCCCAGGTTAATCATGCCGATCACCAGTGAGCTGCGAAAAGGCCCTAAGCCAGGTAATAAGAAGAAGGGGAAAAGGATCGTCGCCAGAAGTGCGCCGGCGTAGTCGATGCTGAGCACATTGGAGATGTTTACTTTGAGCTGATAAAAACGCTCGAGCAAGCGCGTCAAAATGGGGATCTCAAACCCGATTAAGGTCCCGATGGCAAAGGTCAGAACAAAGGCGGTCCACTGGAAAGCTCCGGGCTGCATGGCATAAACTAAATAGAGGATTGGCACACTGAGTCCACCGATCGCCCCGAGCAGCGTCTCGAGCTTTAGAAAGAAGAGGTAAATATCATCTGGGATAAAGCGCGATAGCCAAGCACCGACCCCGAGTGCGGCCATGTAAATGCCGATCGTAAGCGAGAATTGAACGACGCTATCCCCTTTGAAGTAGGAGGATACCGTTCCAATGAGCAGCTCGTATACGATGGAACACAGCCCCGCGATAAAGATGGCCGCGATCAGGGCTACTGTGGTGCGCTGGTCCGGGGCCTCGTATTCCGCTGTAGAAGGGTCCATCCAGATGGAAGCTGGGCCTATTTGCCTCTGCTAGGGCCGCCACCAAAAAACCCGGGGCCACCCACGCTGCCAGAGCGTACGGAGCCCGACGTGCGTCGCATGGTCGTGCCTCCGATGCCACCCCCACCATAGTAGTCTGAACCGTAATAGCGCGGGCCTCCAAAATACCCAAAGCTGGGGCTCGAGCGATAAACGTAACGGTCATTGTTGCGTTCCAGGCCATAGCCAGCATATCCGTAGCCGCGCTGGCTTGCGGCAAAGGTGATGGCGTAGATTCCAAAAAGAGCGGCTCCGAGAATGATGTATTTAATCATGGTGTCTCTGTTAAATGGTTTAGTAACGGTACCTGCGTTGAGCGTTCATCTTGATATTGATAAATCCAAGCGCGATGCCTGCGACAATGGCAATAATCCCTACCAAGAAGAAGGGCATCGATGATGCTACTTTAGGTTGCATCCTGACCGTGATCGGAGCGGTGTCACCGATTTGGTTAGACTGGGCAAACATGTGGATGCGGAACGTTCCGCTATAAGGCATGGTGATCTTCACCGTTTCCTCGCTCTGCTCATACAAGTAAGTGTCGCCATCGGTATTTTCCCGATATTCTCGGAAAAAATTGATGGCATAACCAAAGAGTGTCTGGGCGTTGGCAGACTGGATCTGGACGTCGACATCGACCCAGCCGCGATCAATGGCAAGACCGCTGACATCACGCTCCATGGTGACAAGGAAGACTTGATTTTTGCTTTCCACCTCGAATGCCTTGCCCTGGCCTTGATCGCCGTATGCTTGGGCGTCGAAGCTTATTATGCGTTCGTCGCCCTGGTCGGTATTGAAAAACAAAGCGGTGAGGAAACACACCAATGAAAAGCCCACCAAAACCATAGGGAGGTGGCGGCTGAAGTTTTGTGCTGAAAAATCGCTACTCATGAACAGTGCCTCCTTATCCAAACGTTACACTGAGTAGGGCGGCAAAGCCGATAAGGCAGCATGCCTCCATGATACCGGCACCGAGGTTGCGGTCTTCTTTGATCTCCTGCTGGAGGTCGGCGTTGGGAAAAGCGATTTTATCGAAGCCGAACCGAGCGAGCGGTAACAGGGCCAAGCCGATCACGGCTTCGCCGGCGAAGATGCCGAGGTTATATTGCCAGCTTTCAAAGTCGCCGGCGCTTGCGTGCATCAAGATCATACCAATGGCAATCAACGCACCGCCAAACGCTGCACCTGCGGCAATATTATCGTCTTCGATCTCAGCATGGACATCAAAGGGCGTAAATTTGCAGAAGATCGGAGCAAAGAGGGCCATGAAGACCTGCCCTAATGCAAAAAACGTTAATGCTGTTAAGGGGCCGCCTCCCTGCCCATTTATTGCTCCAGCGATAATCAACGCCGAAGCAATATAGGCACCAAACTGAACAGCTCCGGTGCCGGCGTTTTGGTCTTCAATGATTTCCTTTACGTTGGAAAATTTGTAGAGCACCAGCTTGTCATTCACCACGCGCGCGATGTTGAGGAGGATGACGCCGACTAGCGAGTAAGCGCCGGTCATTACAATATCCATGAACAGTCCTTGGCTCGGACCGAGCAGGGCGCCAGTAAAGGCAATCACCACGCCGAGTATATAACCGCTGAAACTAAGGGCCAAAGCGGGATTGTCTTTCTCATGTAATTCTTCGTCGACCGAGTAGGGTGTCGTCCAATCGTTGAGCAATTTGGAAAATACCAAGACGAGGATCGCCAAGCCAAAGTAGGCCAGCGGGATGAGTAGGTAGGTTTGAAGAAAGAGTTCCATCAATGAGCAGAATTTCAGGCTTTGCCGTCGAGTGAAAAGATATCGATCTGCGCCGGGCGGATATTTTCTGAAAGGAAGGCTTCCATACGTGCCCCTGCCCATTGTTCTATGGTGAGGGAGTGTAGGCCATCTTCGCTCTCAAAGTCCCAATATTTAAAGCGTTCCCCCTGTGCACGAGCACCGTTGCGGTAAAACATCGCCTCGCCCCAGTCATCAAATTCGTAGCTGCGGCCCTCGTAACTGATCTCGCCTTCATCGGCTTTTTCAATGCGGGCCACTTCATCTGGGTTCAGGCCGATCTGGCTCAGCTTCATTTTCTTCACCGTAAGTGATACACTCAACTCGTCATCGTCCTCCACTTCGATCCACACTTTTTCAGCGCCGCGCTCTCCCTCAAGCTCAAACCATTCGAAGCCGTCTTCTTGGTAAAGGTGCTTGCCTGTAATCACGATTTCGAAGTCTTCGATGTTTTCTCCCACTCCTTTCAGTGTCAGCACGCCACCTGGCTCGACGTTCTTGATAGTCATCGGGCGATCCTTTGATCGATTAAATTCGCCCGTGGCTTCCTTGGGTCGGCTGAAAAACCAAAGAGCGGCCATAACCCCTAGGGCAACGACGATGAGAAGAATCAGTAAGATCGCTGACATGGGAGACAGGTTGTGCAGAGGTTTTGAGAAATTCAACTTTCATAATGTGCCAATCCTGCTTCTTATTTTGATGTATGGAGCCTCTTCTTTTGGATGCACTCAAGCTGCTCGCTGATGCGACACGCCTGCGTATTCTTCACATTCTCGCGCAGGAAGAATTATCGGTGGCCGAGATTCAGGAGGTGTTGGATATGGGGCAATCGCGTATTTCTTCCCATTTGGCTCAGCTGCGACAGGGGAGCCTGTTGGAGGATCGAAGAGACGGCAAAAAAGTCTATTACCGCTTGAGTTCGCGTCTGCCTGAGACCGCCGAACTCATCGTCAACCAAGTGTTGAAAGAAGCATCCGCGGATGTGCGTTGGGAAGCGGATCGTTTGAATCTCTCTCGGATCGTCGAGCGCCGTCGCCAGCTCAGTGAGCAGTATTTTAATACCATTGCTGGTCGCCTGGGTCGCAACTATTGCCCGGGTCGCTCGTGGGAAGCCCTGGGGCACTGTTTACTCCAGATGACTCCTGCGGTGAAGATTGTGGATCTGGGAGCCGGCGAGGGCATGCTCTCCCATCTCCTTGCGAAACGCGCAGATTCAGTAGTCTGCGTCGACATCTCTCCCAAAATGGTCGAATTTGGTGCAGACCTTGCGCGCACCAATGATATCCAGAATTTGGAGTACATCCTCGGCGACATTGAGCGAGTGCCCTTGGAAGGAGGGCAGTTCGACTTCGCTCTCCTGAGCCAGGCATTGCACCACGCGCAACATCCTGAGCGCGCAGTGAAAGAGGCGTATCGCCTGCTCAAAAAAGGAGGGCGTCTCGTCATCCTCGATCTGCGCGAGCACAGTTTTGAAAAGGCTCACGAACTCTATGCTGATCTCTGGCTCGGCTTCGCGCCCCACGAGCTAGAAAGCTATCTCATGAAGGCCGGATTCGGCTCAATCGAAGTGCAACCCGTCGCCCGCGAAGAGAACGAGCCGCATTTCGAGACGCTCTTGGCAACTGGAGTGAAGTAGGCGTGTGGGGGGGATCAAATAACGCGGAACCGGGGCTAGCCCCTCAGACTACTGGAATTGGATAAATCCGCGAATGGACGCGAATTTGCGCTAATCTTTTTTCTATTCTCCTTCAGGAGCGCCGGGAGGGCTCAGGCTTCGTTGCTTAGAGGGATTTCGATTACGACAACGACCCATGAATCACGATGACGCTTGAGATATGCCGCTAAGCTATCCCTCAAAGAACCGCAAGGAGTAAACGAATTCGTAGATGAGCCATCCCATTAGCGCGATGGAAATAAATATAACCAGGTAATAGCGCTGACGAAGACGGCGGTCGAGTAGATCAGAGTCACTCTGGCTGCCCTTGCGGCTCTGCTTGAGCATGTAGTCCCCGAAGCCAGGACCCACCTTGTTTGGTTCGTTTTCGGGGAGTTTGAAGGCTCGCCTTCTTTCGCGGAAGGCGTCCCATGCCCGCACGATCGCCCTCAACATAAGAAGATCCCTAGAGGAAGTATTTCACATACCCCCGTGCACGCAAACGCTCCATCCATCGCTGCTGAATCTCACGCGCCTGTGTGTTGGAAATGAACGTTTCAATGCGCTCGCGCACCTCTGGGAGCGGCTGGATCATTTCATCGCGCTTCTCCTCCACATAGAGTATGAAAATACGGTCTCCCAGTTTTACCGGCTCACTGATATCACCTGACTTTAAGTCAAAAGCGACTGCGGCGAGTTCTTCGCGGATATCGGACATTTGAATCCATCCCCAATCGCCTCCGCGACGGCGCATGTCGTCCTGACTATAGCGACGTGCCAAATCTGCAAAATCGGTTCCCTGGCGAAATTCTGTGAGGATTTTCTCCGCGTTTTGCTGAAGCACATCGGGCGTCTCGTCGGCGTAGGGTGCGAGCTGGATTTGGCGTAGGTGCACGGATGATTCCATATAGAACTCCAACTTGTGGTCTCTATAAAACTCTTCGATTTGTTCGGGGCTGACTTCAGCCATCGTTCTGCGAATCTCGCCTCTCATGACCTGGACGACGATATCCTCCTCCAGCTCGCGTCTATATTGGACCATGGTCTTATTCTGACTATCAAGGTATTCGAGCAGGGCGCGACGATCGCCTTCGAACTCGCGCAGGAGCATTTTTTCAAATTCGTTTTCGATGACGCTGCGCGGGATCTGGCGCTTTTCATCCGAGAAAAATTCTTTGATGATCAACTGACGGTCTATTTTGCTCTGAAGGATTTCCTTAGCGAGCTGCTCGACCTGGACGTTGAACTCCTGGGGGGAGCGGGAATCACGAATAAGCTGGGGGACGATCGGCGCCATCTCTAGCCGGACCTCTTCTTTGGTGATAATGCGGCCTTCGACGATGGCTGCGATACCGTTTTCGTAGCGTTCTTCCCAGCGGTCGTAAGTGCTGCTGGCAGTTTGTGCGAAAATAGACGTGAGGCTGAAGGCGGAAAAGATACCCCAGACCAGGGCGGAGCGGATGGCGTTCATGTGGCAGATGTGTGTCGCTTCAATATGGCTTTTACTTCTCGGACTCTTGAGAGTGCGTCTTTACCGGTCAAGCGAGGAAAGCGTTTACCCAGCATGATGAAAGACTCTTTGGAACCAGCTTGAGCCAGGCGGCATTTCAGGCGCGTCCCCTCAGCGACGACCTTGTCCACTCCCGCTTGTTCCGCAAGCGTGCGCACTTCGGTGAGGTGAAGGAGCACCTTGACGGGCTGGGGTAAGGCGCCGAAGCGGTCTTTCATTTCGTCGGCGATCGCGCGGACATTTTCGGGAGTGTCTGCGGTGGCCAAACGACGATAAAGATCTATCCGTAGTCGGCTTTCACTGATGTAGCTATGAGGCAAAAAGGCTTGGACCGATGGGACTAGTTCCTCCTTCAAGTCCGCCATTTTAATGGCACTAAACCCTTCGTGACCGGGAGCACTACGCGTCTGGTTCTCTTTTTCGCTGCGTGCACCGACGATCACACAATCAAACTGCACCTTAGCTCGTATAATGCGGGCTTGTTTATCGCCTTTGAGCCGCGCCACGCTCTGGCGTAGGAGTTGGCAATAGAGATCAAAGCCGACACCGGCGATATGGCCGCTCTGCTCTGAGCCGAGTAGATTGCCGGCTCCACGCAGCTCGAGATCACGCATGGCGATACGGTAGCCGGATCCGAGTTTATTGTATTGGCGGATGGCACTGAGGCGTTTCCGGGCCTCGTCCATCATTTTGCCGCGTTCGTTGGTAAGGAGATATGCGTAGGCTTGTCGTTTGTGGCGTCCCACCCGGCCTCGTATCTGATAGAGCTGGGCCAGGCCGAAGCGTTCTGCGTTTTCGATAATGATGGTATTGCAATTGGGAATATCGATACCCGACTCAATGATGGTCGTGCACACAAGGACATCATACTTGTGTGCCACAAACTTACTCATCACGCGCTCCAGCATGCCCTCGTCCATCTGGCCGTGGCCGACACCGATGCGCGCGTCCGGGATGAGTTGTTCGATCAGCTCGACAGCGCGGTCTATGGTGCCGACGCGGTTATGGAGGTAAAATATCTGGCCGCCCCGGTTTATCTCCTGGCGGATAGCACTTTTAATAAGATTGGCGTCGAATCCTTTGACGATCGTCTGAACGGGTAGCCGATCGACGGGGGCCGTTTCGATCACACTCATTTCTCGTGCACCGACCAAGGCCATATAAAGGGTGCGCGGGATGGGCGTAGCACTCAGGGTCAGGATGTCCACGGTGAGCCGCATTTGCTTGAGGCGTTCTTTGTGGCGTACCCCGAAGCGCTGCTCTTCATCGATGACGAGGAGACCGAGATCTTTGAAGCTGACATCACCGCTCAACAGACGGTGGGTGCCAATGAGGATATCGATTTGCCCGGCGGCAGCTTGCTGGATCACCTGGCTATTTTGGCCACTGCCGCGAAAGCGACTCACCATCTCGACTGTCACAGGATAATCCGCCATGCGCTCCCGGAAGGTATTGAAGTGTTGCTGACAGAGGACTGTGGTGGGGACGAGGATGGCGACTTGCTTGCCGGCATTGACAGCCTTGAACGCGGCGCGGATGGCCACCTCCGTTTTCCCAAAGCCCACGTCACCGCAAATGAGACGGTCCATCGGTTGGGTGCGCTGCATGTCCTGTTTGGTTTCCTGAATGGCGGTGAGCTGGTCTGGCGTTTCGCGATAGAGAAATGAGTGCTCAAACTCGTTCTGCCAGTCCGAGTCGTCAGGAAAGGAGAAGCCCTGTTCGGCATCGCGCGCGGCTTGGAGGCGCAGAAGCTCGCCGGCGAGGTCCAGGGTGGCTTGTTCGGCAGCGCGTCGCGTTTTGTCCCAATTGCCCGAGCCGAGTTTTCCCAGCTTCGGCTCAGTCTTACTCAGTCCGACGTAGCGTGTGAGTAAGTGGGATTCATGGAGGGGCAGGTGGAGGATGACGTCATTGGCAAATTCGAGGGAGATAGCCTCTTCGGTGTGTCCCTTGATCTCCACCTGAGTCAGGCCTCGGTAGAGGCAGATACCATTTTGGAGGTGCACGACGGGATCACCATCAGCGAGCTCCGAAAAGTCCAGTGCTTGGTCCATCCGGTTTTTCTGCGGTAGGCTGCGCTGGCGCACTTTGGCAATACGACGCCGGTTGCGGCCAAAGATCTCGGTGTCCGTCGCAAATACCCAACCTTTGGACTTGCTGCGCGCTGCAAGAGGGAAGGGAAGGTCGGTATTTTCCACGATCACCCCATGCCGCAGGATGCCGCGGAGGAACGTGGGCTTGAATTTCTTTAGATCGGTTTCCTGTTGAAGGATTTCTTTTAATCGCTGTTGCTCGCCCTCAGTATTGAGGACAAACGACACCTCAAAGCCGTCTTGCTGCCAAGCGGCTGTTTTCTCTAGAAAGTCAAGCCGAGCTTCTTGCTCCGAGTCGAATCGATCTGTCCCTAGCATGTCGTCGGCTGGGAATTGACGATAGTGGACGAGGTCCTCTGCTTGAATGCTGCGTTCCTCT
Source organism: Opitutales bacterium (assembly GCA_013215165.1). Lineage (NCBI taxonomy): Bacteria > Pseudomonadati > Verrucomicrobiota > Opitutia > Opitutales > Opitutales bacterium. The sequence continues at coordinate 65,113 of JABSRG010000007.1, forward strand.
GCCGCTTGAAACCACTTGGGGCGTTCGGAGAGTTCGGAAATGCCCACGAAATGAACGGGGGCTTTCTCCTCTTTGATGCGTTGCGTGACCCAAGACCAGTTCGGCTCCCGGGAGGTGGGCGAATTATAGAATTGGTTAGGGTGGTGTTCGGCGAGTAACTCGGGTTCAAGTAGAAAAATACGTGTAGGCCGGGTCAAAAAGGCAGTGATGCCGCCGTCTTGTTCGTTGCTTGCGCCAGCGCGGCCCGATGCAATGATAAGATCCGTTTTAACTCCTGGGTCTTCCAGAGTTCGTTGGGTGGCCGGGTCAAATGGGCGAATGCTCTCTACTTCATCGCCAAAGAAATCGATCCTGTAGGGCTGGTCGGCGTTCAGAGGGTAGATATCGAGAATACCTCCTCTTTGGGCGAATTGACCGGGCTGTTCGCAGACGGCCTCGGAGGCATATTCCAGCTCATTCCCAAGGCGGTCTACTAAACCGTGGAGAGCGATTTCCTCTCCACATTTTATATGCAGTTCATGCTGCGTGAGCCCGGCAGGATCTGGGCAGCGATCGAAAAACGCACCTACCGTTGTCGCGATAATGCGTTGCGTCTGTCCGGGATGGAGCAGCTTGGTAAGCACCGCTATGCGATCACATAGATGGTCAAAGACGCGCGGATCATCTGCATCTGAATCGGGAATGTCGGGAAAAGACAAGCGTTCTACTTCCGGCATGTTCAAAACCGTTTCCAAGTAGAAGCATGTTTCCTCTAGCCAGCGCTCGCTCTCCTGTAAATTGCGCGCGACGAGAAAAGTCTGCTCCATCGGAGCGTCGAGAATAGCCTGAGCTGCATACCAAGGCACAGCAGAGCCCGCCACTCCGGCTGCAAAGTGGGTATAGGCCGACGATGGAAAAACGGTCGCCTGCATAGAAGAAGTCAGTCAATCGAGACTTTTTCGTCCCGCAAAAGAAAAGCTAACAAAATTTGGATTACTCACGCCGGGAATGTTCTTAACCATGTCGCCTCTAAAACAAAGGCGACATTTCCCCGACTGCCTCTGTCTCGTTCTGTCGGGCGCAGGCCGTTGCTCCGATCCACACCGTAGGAGCCAGGCGACGGAACGCCTTTTCTACAACGATTGGCATCGATCAGTGACAGCGATAGCGATAGGCACTCACCTTCTTGTCGACCCAATCAGAACAACAACCCGAAAACCTCCCTGGTCCTCAAATTGCATCCGCCATTTTTGAAGACTATGTATATTCAGTGTATGAAATGACCAAGTTAGTCTATCTTCTTAAACTCTACCAATTCTGCTTCCCCTTGGTATCGCTCAACGCCATTTATAGTGACCGTCATTGAGGTTTCCAATTGCAGGGGTTTGGGGTCAAATTCAACATACTTCACATCTCGCGTGGTCAGATGAATCGTATTTGAAGTCTTGTCGAGTGTGAAGGAGAAGTGAGCGGGCTCACCGTAGGATTTTACGCGCGTTCTTACGCCCCAGGGCGCTATGTATCCCAAGTTGACATGAGACAACATGGGGTCGATTTGATAGGTGAATTGATCCGGGACGGGCTTGCTGTATTGAAACATCCATTGTTTTGCATGCCGCCTAAGGTTCTTTGGTATGCGATGGCCAATATCTGGAAGAATCTCAATCTTCATAGGATTGCCGAGAGCGTCGATCGCCGCTGCTCGTTCATACGTTATCGGTACGAGGCGTTCATCCTTTTCTCCGGTCTGGAAGTAGAAGGGGATTCCTTTTAAATTTTCTACGAGTGTGCTGTCGGTATCGATATAGTTCCACGCATTCGCGAAAGGAAATACTGCAGCCCAGAGGTCGGGACGATGAATTGCAAGATGCCAGCAAGCGCTACCTCCCATTGAGTGTCCTGTCAGATACCAACGTGCTCTATCTGTCTTTATTCTGTGATTAAGGTCGTCAAGGGCCTCCTGGACATCGATGCCCGCAAATCCGACATACCAATTATTTCCTCTTCCCCATGGACGGATGGTTATGTGGGGCTCCAGGATCCCGCTATCGGGTTTGGAGCGATCAGAATTGGGAGCAGGACCTTTGTCTTTTGAAGAGAAAAATATGTGTACGTATGTTAAGGGGTGATCGGGCCCCATGCCATGTAGAGTGGTCAGGAGGGGATAAGCTTTTTCGTGACTCCATCCTTTAGGCAGGACGAGGGAGTAATATTGAATACTTCGATCAACTTTCGAAACAAAGCTCATGATCAACGACTTCCCGCCTCCAAAATGGTTTTCGGGATCGCCGGCGTCACCTTTCAATCCGGCTAAAATATTTTGATGCAACTCGATCGATCGCGTAATCGACGCATGTGATTTTGAGGATGGCGTGCCATCTTCTTCCAGGTGCAGATCATAGCCCAACCTCACTCGAGCGATATCAACTTCCAACAAGGCTAAGACAGAATCTATGTGGCGCTGCCATAACGGATGTTCTGATCGGGAACGTGCTTCCTCTGCTGCGTCTGTGATCTCTAGATAGATTTTGGATAGATGCTCGACAGATCGACTTTCCCCAGCGGACAGTGGATAACAGGTGATCGAAAAGATAATGGCAATAAAGCCGAGGCACTCAGATAGGGTTTTCTTCAATTTTACAAATAGGGTTTAACAAAAACTCTCTGCCAGGCGCATGCTGGCAACCTTGTTATCGATCCCGACGCAATACTGACAGCGATTGCCAAACTAGACTGGGGCCTTGGCAGTCCACAGCTCTAAGTCCGTTATTGTGGAGCCCAACCATATGAGGACGCATAAGTGGAGTATCTAAGTGTTGTAGTTTCGGTTTGGCTTTTCTCACTTTGCTTATGAAATTCAAAGTTCATATGTCAGCCAGTCCGAATTCTTGGATCGGCAAAAAACGTGTGGTGAAAGCTGTGGATGCTGTGTCCTGTAAGGTCGAGAAGGGAAAACCGTTGGCCTTCCCCGCGACTTCTCTAGTGGAATATATAAGGCATCGAGCATGCGCCGCGATTCCAAAATCGAGGCCGAGGGTGTAGGTGTCTTTGTTAGCGTTTTCCATGATGAGGGGGGATCAAGTTCTGTGCCGCCCTCTCACTCATCCTTGTTGGACTCGGTTTGTGATCTATAACCATAAGTTAATAAAATCAATAGCTGCTTTTCTCATTTCGAATGTTTCTTGATGAGCAACGTCATAACATTTGAGCTGCCATCCGTCGGGATTACCATTTTTTCGGTAAACAGCTTTGAGATAATCGTCTATTTTTAACAGTCCCAGCTCAGGAGTTAAAGGATCGTGTCTGCCTGCTAGTGACAAGTGGGCTCTTGGGGAAATTAACTCATTAATTGTACTTGTTGAAAAATACTTCATTAATGCAGGAACATAGTAATAAAAACCATGCCCTCCTAAGCCATCTGATTCGATTAGCGCTTCAAAGTCAGTCAAGCAACAAATATCAACACAGACTCTGATTCGACTATCTAATGCAGCCAACCACCAGGCCATTGACTTCCCATGGACATCCCAAGGGTTCCCAAGCGATTCGAATCTACATCCTCTCGACTTGTAAGATAATCAATTGCTTTCAGGCTATCAAAAACCATCATCCCCCACAATGTCTGGCTCTTCCATAACATTTCTTTGGCAACATCCATTTGACGCTTCTTTTTTCTCTCACCAAAGCACCATGAATCAATGCAAAGTACAGAATAGTTATTGGATATAAGTGGCTCCACATATGGGACATTATATAAATATTCTACTCCATCTATAAGTTCATTTTTACCTAAATCGTAATTACCTCCATGAGAGTGATTGTATAATACACAGGGAAGAGGTTCAGCTGCTTCGATCGGCTTAACAAATAAGGCTGTAACATGGTCTATACCATTGAGGTTCAACTTAAGGTGCTCAATGACTCTGTCCTTTGTTTTAATTATATCACACTGAATAAGCTTTATGGGCAAGTTTCGTGGAGGAAGATCTCCAAGTAAATGATACAACTGTTCTCGTTTTTTATCCATTGTTTATGCCTAACGCCGAAGTGCCCTGGTGGAGGCGTTAGCCGACATTGGGACCACTGGCTGGATATGGCCGAATGTCACTAAGTTGAGGCTGTTTCCTTCGATTTGTTAAGGGTTGAAAAAATGGGTTGGCAGCGACTTTTAGAGGGGCTTTTCGCAAAACTCAGCAGGCTGCTCGGGAGCGCTCAGTCAGTCAATGGGAAAGCCTCTTTGAAGAGGTCTTGCCGACCCATATTCTAGACGCTTTTTCAGAGCGCAAACGCACCTTTTGTTAGCGCAATACATTCAGGGTGTGGCTCGGACAGTTTTGGTCAGCGGGTGAGGGAGGAACTATGGCGAGCCTGCGTCATGCTTTGCGTGGTGCTCAGGCGATACAAGCCGGTAAAGGCACTTTGGTGTCTTCTGCATCGACATTGGCCTACGCTCAAGCGCGGGGGCGCCTGAAGACCGCACTCATTCAAGATGCCCATCAGCGCGTGCTCAATGCGCTCGGAGCGGGCGAGACCGTGTCTGGCTTTGATGGACATCGCATTCATTTGGTGGACTCAACCACGGTTGCTGCTGCTGATACCCCTGATACTCAAAAGTGTTTTCCTCAGAGTAGTCAGTGTGCACCAGGCTGCGGCTTTCCGCTCATACGCCTCACTGCTTTATTCGATCTGAACACCGGAGCGATCGAAACGAGTTCTGTCACAGACCAAAACACGAGCGAGATTACAGCAGCACTCTGCGATTTAATCCCACGAGTAAAGGTAGGCGAGATCTTGGTTGGAGACCGCGCATATAGCACCTACGGCATCTGCTCGCAGTTTCAAAAAAATGGGGCTTTCTTTATGATGCGCACCACAGACCAGCGCGTTAAGCACTACACGAATCTGGAACCCAATGAGTCTGGAGATCGGCTCGTGAAGCTCCGGCGACCTCAGAACCGGAACGAGGTCTGGACGCAGCAAAAATGGGCGCGTATACCCGCTTTTGTCCCTAATATCGCCTTCGAAAACGACTCGGGTCCGGCCTGGGCGGATGCTGCTCGCTTCAAGGACCTCCGAGAAAAGGTGGTCGAAGCTTTTCAGGGCCGCTTTGTCACGGAAGCAGGCTGGGTCGCGTGCGGCTCTCAGACGAGTTATGTGCTAGCGATTCACTTCGATCTTCTGAAGCCAGAACAAATCGCTGAGGCGGGGAGGAAGCTGGTTGAGGATATTGAAAATCGCGGCATGCACCTGGCAACAGGCTTTGTCGGGACGCCCTATCTTTTGGATGCTCTCGAAAAGACCGGGCACTTAGAAGTCGCCTATGCCTTGCTCGAACAGACTACTTTCCCCTCGTGGCTCTTCCCGGTGACCAATGGGGCGACAACAGTCTGGGAGCTTTGGGATAGTTGGACACCAGATAAAGGATTTAGCTCTACAGGGATGAACTCATTTAATCACTATGCGTTTGGTGCGGTGGCAGACTGGATTGTGCGCTCTGTGGGAGGGATTGATCTGGTTGAGGCTGAGCCCGGCTACGCCACTGTTGTCATTCGGCCGCGGCCCGGTGGGTCGATCACATGGGCTGAGACTTCGTTCCAGAGCGAGCGGGGAGAGATCAGCGTGAAATGGTCGCTCGCTTCGGACGGTCAGGCCCTCGACTTGGCTGTGATGATCCCAGAGAACGTCACGCCTCGCCTAGATTTGCCAGCGGAATGGGTTAGGGCGCCTGTTCTAAAGACGGGTTTCAACGAATTTACTCTGCAGCGGAATTAGGAGGTGTCTCGCGTGCTCCGTGGCTATCGAAGAATTCTGGGATATACTTAGCGCGAGCCAGCCGCCAGAAGACTAAGAAAAATGCGGTGAGTGGGATGGCTAGGACCATTCCCATGATCCCCTGCAGTGCTGTTCCCCAGAAGAAGACCGAGAATACAATCAGCATGGAAGACATCCCAGTCTGGTTGCCCATGATGCGTGGAGTCAGCACGTAGTCGGTGATGATTTGACCTAAAATAAACACGCCGGCAGCCATGCCAAGCAAGGCCATGCCACCTCCGTCTTGGAAGTAAGCTAAAGGGAGCATCGTGCCCAGGCCGATGACCATGCCCAGATAGGGGACAATATTCATGAGCCCCACGGCGAGTCCAATAACGAAACCGAACTTGAGACCAATCAGTGATAAGCCGATGGCGAGGATTACGCCGAGAATCAACCCGATGACGATCTGGCCGCGGAAGAACGCAACGAGGATTTCTGAAAACTGCTTCACCAAGAACACCACATCCTCCCTGCGCTCTTTGGGAAGAAAGGTGATCTGAGAATCTACATCTCCCCAAACGTCACGCCGACTGTCCAATATGAAAAATAGGTAGATGGGAATCACAGAGTAGGCTGCGAGAGATCCCAGCATGGAGCCGAAGGAACTACCCACGCCTCCAAGGATGTTGCCTGCCTGGAGCACGTATTCACGAATGGCTTCGGAGTTTTTTGAGATGGCTTCGGAGATGAGATCTTTCGAGCCTCCGTTACTCTGGATTTTTTCATTGAGCCAGGACCACAAGTCGGGGAAGCGCTCCTGGATGAACGCCAGAAAATTACCAAAGATCTCAGGAGATTCGCGTAATAGCTGTCCAATTTCGCGGATGAAGAGTGGGATGATCAAAAAGCCCAGAGTGGTTAGGCATAATAAAACCAATGAGTAAAAAACAATGATCGATTGTTGCTGATTGAGTCGGGTTTTGTCGTCGATGAGTCGGATGAGGGGCCTTAGGAGGTTTGCGATAATGGCAGCAATGACGAGAGGTAGGAGCACGCCCTGGAAGTTGATGAGGAAGTCTCTCATCAACATGAAGGTGAGATAGAGGACGATGGCTATTGCGGCAGCGGCAAGTGCGGTAAGGGCAAACGTGATGATGCGCTTCTGAAGTGGGGTGAAAAAGCTGTCCATGATGGCTAGAGCGTCGCGTTTATGAGATTTTGTCAGTTACTAATTTTCCGAATTTTGAGAGCGGAAGCGAGACGGGCTGATGCCACAGTGCGCTTTGAAACTCCGACTGAAGTGAGCGGCATTGCAAAAACCCAGTTCAGCGCTGATGTCCTCGATCGGCACGTCACTTTGAGTGAGTGCTTGTTCTGCTCGCTCCATGCGCAGTTTGTTGATGAGCGATCGAATCGTCATTTGAACTGCAGCTTTGAATCGGATTTCCAATGTACGCCTCGCGACATTTAGAGCAGTGCAGATTTCCGGTGTTCCAATCGAGCGGTGTAGATTATTTTGAATGAAAGCGATGGCCTCGCGTACGATTGTATCCTGCACAGCGAGCGCATCTGTACTTTTGCGGACAATGATGCCACCGGGCTCGATCATGCGATGGGTTAGCGATTCAGGATTTGTGTCTTCAATGAGTTCATGGAGACGTTTGGCACCTTCGTAGCCGATGTTTTCAAAATCGAAGTCTACGCTCGAAAGTGGGGCAGACTGGCATTCGCAGATCAAGAGGTTGTTATCCACGCCGAGGATGGAGACTGATTGCGGAATGGCGAGTTCGAGGGCGTCGCAGATCGAGGCCACCTCTGATGCATCTAGATCGCTGTTTCCCATGACCGCTAGGGGCTTGGATGTTGCGTCGAGCTCCAGGGAGAGATCTTCGTCATTGGCTTCGACGAGTCGCCTGGATTTTAGGCCATGTTGTTTCAGTGTCTCGTGAAATCCCTGCCAACGGAGGTCTGAGACTCGATTGCTGACACTGGTATAAAATAGAAACCTGCTGTGGCCTTGTTGCATAAGGTGTTCCGCGCCTAGTTTACCGATCGCGTAGTTGTCTGCGGTGACGCGATGCAAGGGTAAGTCACTGCGCCAGACAGATAGGTCGACCGTAGGTAAACTTGCATCTTTGACAAAGGCCTCTAGGGCTTCGTTGTCTGTTAATAGACAGAGTATACCGTCTGCCTTGTAGTTTTTGGGAAGCTCGAGTTTTTTTAGAAGCGACAGATCTAAGTGCCAGTTTTGCTCACGGGCGAAATTCACAACGCCTCGATGCAAAGAATAATCATAAGATCCGAGGAGAAGAATAATGCGGCGCATAGAAGACTCAGCTGCATTAGAAACGACGCAGATCTAGCGTGTAGGGAAACTCGTCTAAAGCAGGCTCGTTGGGTATTTCTTGTGCCTCCCCGGGGGAGTGACCGAAGGGTTGGAAACGGCTTAGGCGTCGCGACTCCGCTTCGTAGCTGTTCACGGGAAAAGTGTCATAGTTGCGGCCACCTGGGTGCCCAACATGATAGGTGCATCCGGCGACAGAGCGGCCATTCCAAGTATCAATCAGATCGAGCGTAAGCGGCGTATCCACGGGTATGGTCGGGTGGAGGCACTGGGACGGCTGCCAGGCACGGTAGCGCACACCGCCAACGAGCTGATCGCCTTGCCCTGTTGGTTTCATGGGGATCTTCTTACCATTGCAGGTCAGGATGTAGCGATCGCCATTGATCCCATCGGCGAGCACTTGAAGGCGTTCCACCGAAGAATCTACGTAGCGCACTGTGCCGCCTGAAGCGCCCTCTTCACCCATGACATGCCAGGGCTCCAAGGCATTACGTAGTTCAACATGGATACCCTCAAAATGAAATTCACCATAAAAGGGGAAGCGAAATTCCTTGTGCGCGAAAAACCAGTCCGTTTCGAATTCTAGACCGTCCGACCTGAGGTCATTAATGACCTCTAAGAAATCTTTCCATATAAAGTGTGGGAGCATCCATTTATCATGGAGCTGGTTGCCCCAGCGAGTCAGGCGATTCGGGAGGAAGGGCTTTTCCCAAAACTTTGCGATGAGTCCACGAATAATGAGTTGTTGGGCGAGGCTCATTCGCGCGTGCGGAGGCATTTCAAAACCCCTGAGTTCGACAAGTCCGAGACGCCCTGTCGAGCTGTCCGGCGAGTAGAGCTTGTCGATGCAGAATTCCGCACGATGGGTGTTGCCTGTGACATCAATGAGGAGATTGCGGAAAATACGATCAATCATCCAAAACTGGGGATCAGCGCCGAGTTGCTCGACTTCTTTGAACGCGATCTCCATTTCATACAACGAATCCATACGCGCCTCGTCGATGCGAGGGGCTTGGCTGGTTGGGCCAATGAACAATCCGCTGAATAAATACGATAGAGACGGGTGCTGATGCCAGTAAGCGACCATACTACGGAGCAGGTCTGGACGCCTCAAAAAGGGACTGTTGGCGGGCTGGCTGCCGCCCATCACGATATGGTTGCCACCCCCTGTGCCGGTATGGCGACCATCGATCATAAACTTGTTGGTTCCCAGGCGACACAGCCGAGCGTCTTCGTAAATGGAGGTGGTGCGCTCAACAAGTTCACGCCAAGAGCCTGCTGGGTTGATATTGACTTCGATGACTCCAGGGTCGGGGGTGATTTTAAAATGCTCAACCCGTGGATCGAAGGGAGGACGTTCCCCTTCGAGAACAATCGGCATGTTCAGCGCTGAGGCAGTGGCCTCGATTGCGTTCAGTAGGTCGAAGTAGTCTTCCGCGGTGGGAAGGGGAGGCATGAAGACAAAAAGCTTACCTCCTTTGGGCTCGATGCATAGTGCGGTGCGGACAATCCAGCCTGCGGATTCGCCCGGTTCGGGTGCCCTTTGTTCACGGGCCGCTTCGGTCGATCCTGAATCAAGTGACTGTGACTGAGGTCCGAAGTCGCCCTTGCTCCGTTTTTGAGTCAACTGATAGTCGAGCGCACGCTGATGATATTCTTTGTAGCGATTCTCGAAATCGGGCAGCGGTGAGGTATCGATGGTGGTGGGGTCCGGATTAACTACGTAAGGATAATCAGCGGTGCTGACCCAAGGCTGGGATTCTAGAGGAAGGCGCAAGCCGACTGGGGAATCACCTGGTATGAGATACAGATTCTCCTGTCTGAGGTGCCAGCCTCCGCTCACCCAAATTGGTTTGCTTTGTTGATATTGCCTTTGGACAGGCAGGACCCAGCCGCGCGGTGTTTCTAGGCCTTTTTCAAAGACTTCAGCGAGCCGAGTGCGCTCTTCTGGGTCCTCCAATTTACTGTCAAGCGGATCGACATTGCTGGGGAGTTTTCTCTCCTTCCAGATGTAATACCAGATATCCTCGTAAGCAGGGAGGGCGTGGTCAGCCTCAACTCCTAGGGATTCCGAAAGATGACGCACGAATTCCTCAGCATGCTCGATCCCGAATCCGTAGTCTGTCTCAACATCAGCTAAAAGGCTCGGATCTTTCCACAGCGGCACCCCATCTTTTCTCCAAAAGCACGAAAATGCCCAGCGGGGTAGGGACTCGCCGGGATACCATTTGCCTTGGCCGTGATGAAGGAAATACCCATCAGCATGACGGTCAGCCATGCGTTTGAGCAGTTGCTCGGATAGCGGCCTCTTTTGCGGTCCGACCGCGGATGTGTTCCATTCTTCACCTTCTTGATCGTCGATCGAAACAAAGGTAGGTTCACCTCCCATGGTAAGGCGCACATCGCCAGACTCGAGACGGGAATCGACTTGATCGCCCAGGGCTAGGAGGCGCTGCCAGGCATCATCGGAGTAGGGAAAGGTAGCCCTTGGAAGCTCCTTGATGCGCTGCACAGACATGTCGAAATAAAATTCTGTCTCGACCTGTTGTAAGGCGCCAGAGATCGGTGCTGCTGTAACGGGCGACGGGGTGCAGGCCAGGGGAATATGTCCCTCTCCAGTGAGCAGCCCTGACGTAGCATCGAGGCCAATCCAGCCTGCGCCAGGAAGATATACTTCTGCCCACGCATGCAGATCAGTGAAGTCATGGTCCGTGCCTGCGGGCCCATCGAGTGCCACTTCGTCGGGCTTAAGCTGGATCAGGTATCCAGATACAAAGCGCGCCGCGAGCCCGATAGAGCGCAAAATATTCACCATAAGCCAGGCTGAGTCTCGACAGCTTCCGGTGCGGCTTTCGAGCGTCGCTTCTGGTGTCTGTACGCCCGGTTCCATGCGTATGTTATATTGTATTTCGTCCTGAATCTTGCTGTTCAGTTCAACTAGGAAATCGATCGTCTTCTTTTTGTCCGTCTCTATGTTGCTGACCAAATACTTAAAGCGGTGGCCGATATCTACCGGTGGATTTAAGTAAGGCTGTAGCTCCTCAATCTGCTCCTGAGGGTAGTGAAACGGCATGCGCTCAGCGTAATCCTCCAGGAAAAAGTCGAAGGGATTGAACACGGAGAGCTCCGCGACGAGATCGACCTCGATTCGAAACTCGTTGACCTTTTCAGGAAATACGATCCGGGCTAGATGGTTCCCCTGAGGGTCTTGCTGCCAATTTATGAAGTGCTGCTCAGGCTCAATTTTGAGCGAATAGCTCTTGACTGCGGTTTTGCTGTGAGGTGCCGGGCGCAGTCGGACAGTTTGGGCACCCAGTGTAGTCGGTTGGATGTATTTATAGTGCGTGACGTGATTGATCGCGGCGAAAAGAGACATCTGCGTTAGCTAGGGTGGACATCAGTGCGAAGTACTTTCGTTAAGACTGCTTAATCCGATCGTGATGTAACTGACAAAGTAAATTATCGCGAAAGGGATGACTCCGTAGTTTCCGAAGTAGATTGCCAAAGCAACGGCGACCAAACAATACGCTCCGATCAATGTCTCAATCCATGGCTGCATCCCTTTCCGTAGGCGATATCCCTTTTTTCTTTGCGTGCCAGACTTAGGCGTGCGGATAAAAGATGACTGTTTCCCAATCAATGCTTCATACACTGCGCGGGAGTTGGATATCGAAATGCCAAAGCCTACCAGGATCAAAGCTGGCAAATTCTTGAATGCATAGCGCAGACTCCTTCGCTCAGAAGCCTTTTGAGAAATCACACAGCCCAGGCTCGGTCCAAGGGTTGCTAAAATGATCGGTGGAGCAGCGAATACCCAAATAGTACTCCCCCAGGTCGGGATAATCGCGAAAATCACAGGAATAGAAATGAGCGCCATTGCCATCATCGCAAAGTGGATAAAATAGTGCGTGAGATGAAATACCGACTGTAGCTTTTTCCAAAGACTAGCCTCTGATGACCAAACGCGGGGTAATATTTTTAATGCAGTCTGAATAGAGCCCTTCGCCCAGCGGAACTGCTGACTTTTCAGCGCTGTAAATGTGGCAGGAATCTCCGCGGGTGCGACCAAGTCCATGACATAATGCATCCGCCATCCCGCAATCTGGGCGCGGTAGCTAAGATCCATATCCTCTGTGAGTGTATCGGATTCCCATCCCCCTGCATCGTCTATCGCCTGTCTTCGCCAGACGCCTGCGGTACCATTAAAGTTTAAAAAGAGGCCATTCCAGGAGCGAGCCCCCTGCTCGATTAAAAAGTGAGCATCAATCCCGATGGCCAGCGCTCGAGTAAGCCAAGATTGCTGGGCATTTATATGGCCCCAGCGCGCTTGGACGAGTCCGACCTCCTTTTGTAGCATCAAGTGCGGTAGAGACTTTCTTAGAAAATCCGGCGTGGGGACAAAATCACTGTCAAATATCGCAACGAATGCTGCATCACTCTGATTGAGGCCATATTGCAAAGCGCCGGCCTTAAACCCTTCGCGAGTAGGGCGTCGCACTACGTCGATCCAGTGTCCATCTGCGTTGAGTTGAGCTGTGAGATCGTCTACGATTTGTACCGTTTCGTCATTTGAGTCATCCAAAACTTGGATCTGGTGCTTAGATAAAGGATAGTCGATTTCTGCGACCGCCCGTATCACGCGTTCAGCGACATTAGCTTCGTTGTAGAGCGGGATTTGAGTTAAGACTACGGGGAGGTCTTCCTCAGAAACCTCTTTATCGAATCTTACCTCTCGTTCCAGATCCGCGTTTAGAGCTCGCCTGCGCCCGCGCATGAAAAGTGCGACCATCGAGTAGCTATTCAAGCCGTAGACCATGAGAGTCAGACACAAAAAGCAATAGAGTGACCAGATGATGGTTGAATATATATCCATAGAGAAAATGAGGGAACCGAAAGAGAGCCGGAAGATTTAGAATATATTTCCAAGCAGCCTCTAGACCTATCGAAAAATTCGCAAAATATGAATTTTGAGGCGAATGAAATCGCTCTGCATTAGAGTCCTTGGCCTTGGCTGAAATTTCTTTCTGAGAACGCTTGACGCAAAAGCATTCGATGATTGTGTCAGGCTCCTTTCCGTCATCGGGATTCTGTTCTTTTTACTCCCTTTCCTCCATCGGACTCAATTCAGTCCATGTGAAAGATTTTTATTTTTCACTGTTGACCCAATTTTATTCGATGGCAGGGTTTTGAGTTTTTCATCCCAGTGCAAACCACTGAGATGCGTTCTTTGAAAGATAATTTGTGCGATTGGCGGATTCTACTTCGAGTCTGTCAAGGCTCGCTCAATTCTTATATAACTATACACACGATTTATTTTCACGAATCGTAACACACAGTGTCCGCTTGAATCACAGGATTCATCGGGTCTCTGAAAGATTTTGAATCTTTAAAATCTGTTCGGAGAGTTTGATCCTGGCTCAGAGTGAACGCTGGCGGCGTGGTTCAGACATGCAAGTCGAACGAAGAAGCTCCTTCGGGAGTGGTTTAGTGGCAATCGGGTGCGTAACGCGTGAACAACCTACCCTAAAGCGGGGGATAGCTCGGGGAAACTCGAATTAATACCGCAT